>QQVI01000222.1 GCA_003388545.1 Actinomycetota bacterium | reverse complement strand
GCCGGTCTAGATGTGCTTGATGACTACCAGGCGGGCCTCGGTGCCAGTGACCTGCGTCACGGGATCGAGCGACAGGGTGCGGAGCTCGGCGAGCTCGGTCTTCGCCTCGCGGTCGACTCCACGAACCCGAGGCGGGTGTTTCGTTGGATGGAGCGGACCCGGGCTCGAGCCCTCAGGTTCCCTCCTGTGGTTCCGGCAGAGGACGATCCTGAGCAGCCGGTTCTGGTCGAGCTGCGCAGGGTGACGGCCGAGCTGCGCAAGCCGGAGAACAGAGACGACCGTGACCTCGTACGTCGGCAGAGGCAGTTGCAAGAAGAGCTGCGGTCGCGCAGTCGCGTGCGGCGTGGAGCATCGGTCGAGTCCGATTTCAACGTTGACAAGTTGGTCGCTGCGCTCGGGTCGAGGACACTCATCGAGATGGGAAAGATCGACGGGCGTCTGCTCGCCGTGACTGTCACGGGTGGTCGATTCCGCCTTCACGAGCTTGGCGAGGCCGCGACGATCGAGGGAGAGCTGGCAAGACTGCGGTTCGACATGCGGCGGGCCGCCCGGCTCGGACGGGATCACGACCGGGTTCGGCGGGCGGTAGGGCAGTTTGGCGGCCTCGTTCTCGGGAAACTCCCGATCGGCGAAGAAGACGTTGTCCTCGTACCGCCCGGGTCACTGATGGCAGCACCCTGGACAGTGCTGCCTGCGCTGGCAGGTGCCCGGGTTGTGGTCGCCCCCAGTGCGGAGATGTGGTGGAGGGGGCAGCGACGATCCCGCTCCGATGGCGCCGTGGTCCTGGCGGCAGGCCCCGATCTCGACCACGCCAGCGAGGAGATCGCCGGCCTCGACTCGGTCTATGAGGGTGCAACGGTGCTCGGCCCGGGCAATTCTGCGGAGTCTTTCGGGAGGGCGGTTCGGGGGGCGGCCATCGCCCATGCGGCCTGTCATGCCTCGTTCGAGGTCGAGAACCCGATGTTCTCTTCTCTCCGGCTGGGTGACGGAGACTTCAACGTCTACGACTTGGAGAGGCTGCACGAGTCGCCGCAGCTGATGGTTCTCTCGGCATGTGACTCCGGATACACCGATACGAACGCCGGTGACGAACTAACGGGTTTGACGTCGGCTCTCCTGAGCATGGGGTCGAAGAGCGTGGTCGCCAGCATCGGTCTGGTCCCCGACTCACGGGCCACTTCCGATTTGATGCTTCGATTCCACACAGGTATCAGAGACGGTGTCGATCCGCCTTCCGCCCTCGCCTCGGCCCAGGCCGCCCTCCTGGACAACCCCGCCGGATATATCGCGGCGGCATCGTTTCTCTGTATCGGATCGGGATGATGAGTCTCACCACCGAGCGAATTGGCATCGGGAGGCGCTTCCCCCGCTGAGAGCAGTCGAGGAGACCTCTAGCGCACTGTCCGACGCTCTCCACAACCCCGGGCTCGCCCCGGTTGTTGGGGACAAACATCATGACAAGGGTTTGCCGAATTGCCTACGATCCGCTCATCGAAGACGTATCCCATGGTGAACTATTGCTACGAGCTGCCGACGGGGAGCGGGCAGCGTGGGACGCGCTCGTCGATCGATTCGGCCAGATGGTCTGGTCGGTCGCTCGAAGCTTCCGGCTCGATGAGGCATCCGCTTCAGATGTTGCCCAAACCGTCTGGCTCCGCTTGATCGAGAACGTCGAGAAGATCAACGATCCGGAGCGTCTCCCCGGTTGGTTGGTCACCACGTGTCGTCGTGAGGCTCTAAAAGTGATCAAGCGCGGCGAACGTGACATCCCAACCGAGTTTGAGTACGACGTCGAGGACGACAGCCCCTCATTGGAGACGATGCTCATCGAAGACGAGGCGAGCCGGGAGGTAGTAGCCGCGTTTCGAGAGCTGAGCGATGAATGCCAGCAGCTGCTTCGTCTCCTGACCGTGGAGCCGGCCCTGAGCTACGACGAGATCTCCGAGGCAATCGATCGGCCTGTCGGCAGCCTCGGTCCCACCAGAAGTCGATGCATCGATCGGTTGAAGGCGTCGATTTCGCGTATCAGGAGGACACCGGATGACTCTCCCATGTGAAGGAGGTGAACTCGCATGAGTGATTTCAAGAACCAGGACAACGAAATCATCGAGAAGCTTCGCAAAGGATTGGAGCAAAGCGACCCGATGCCATCGACGGTATCCGAGTTCGCCGGTGCGCTGTTCACCTGGCGTGACATCGACGCCCAATTGGCAGAGCTTTCGTTTGACTCCGTAGACGAGGACACGCCGACCGGTGTGAGGTCGACGGCGACTGCACGCATGATCTCGTTCGCAGTCACCGGATGGACGATCGATATCGAGCACAACCCGACCACGGGGATTCTCATGGGATCAGTGTCTCCCGAGTCCAGGGCCACCATCGAGCTCCACACGAGTGGGGCTCGTTTCACTGTGTCGAGCGACGACATGGGAAGGTTCGAATTCGAAGATGTCGAGCAGGGGTTGATCAGCCTCGTAGTCCACTTCGAGGATGGCGAGACGATCAAGACCACCTGGATCTCCCTGTAGATGCAGAAAATTCCAGTTTTCTCGTATCAAAGACCGATCGTGTCGCTCTCTGGGGTGAGACCGTCGTTGGGACGGCGGAAAAGGAGAGGAGAGCCAAGATGCTCTACAGCAATGCGAACATCTCCCGCCGGGCGAGACGATGGGCGTGGGCCAACCGCCCTCAGGATTCCATTGACAATCCGGTCAAGAGATATTTGAAGGACCGCCCGATGATCGACCGTTCACGGGCTGACAGATTCCGTCGAGCGCTGGAGCGACTGATCTTGCGTCCAGCATTCTGAGGCAGGTCAGGATCCTGGGGCCTCGGGGGAGGCACCTGACCTAGGGGGAGGGGCGACGGAAACGAAGAAAGACCATCCAGTCGGGTGGTCTTTCTTCACGATTACCCTCGCTTCATGTTGCGGGCCGACGACTGGTTCACCATCGCACTGATCCTGCTGCCCACGATCGTCGCTCTTTACGACGTGTTGGCGAACGACACCGAGGTCTGGGCGGCCTCCAATCAAAGCCAGAGCTTGTGGGCGGCCGTCGTGGTCCTCGTTCCGGTTTTCGGTCCTGCCCTCTACTACGTGATTGCCCGGCGCCGACTCAACATCGATTGAAGCGTTACGCGTTGGGTGAGACAGCCCTGGCCCCTCGTTCACCTGTGGCGAGTAGGTTTCGCCCTACCCCACCCGGAAGGACTCTCATGCGAAAGACGAGCCTTGTGACTGCCGTCCTCCTGCTGGTCACGGCGATCCCGATCACAGCCGGCGGCTCCGACCACGACTCCATTCGATTCGCCACTTTCAATGCGAGCTTGAATCGATTCAACGCGGGCGGCCTCGTCGAGGACTTGTCCACACCCGACAACGCCCAGGCCCAGGTGATCGCCGAGATCATCCAGCTCACCCGGCCCGAGGTACTCCTCATCAATGAGTTCGACTTCGATCCCGAAGCTGTGGATCTCTTCAGGGACAACTATCTCGAGGTTTCCCAGAACGGCGCAGATCCGATCCACTACCCGTATGCCTTCGTAGCGCCATCGAATACCGGGATTCCCTCTGGGTTCGACCTGAACAACGACGGTGTTGTCGGAGGCCCGGACGATGCCTTCGGGTTCGGGTTCTTCCCCGGACAATTCGGGATGGTGGTCTACTCCCAGCACCCAATCGGCGAAGTGCGCACCTTCCAGAACTTCTTGTGGAAGGACATGCCCCGCGCCCTCCTCCCCATAGACCCGGCCACAGGGGAGGGCTGGTACTCACCCGAGGAGCTCGACGTCTTCCGTCTCAGCTCAAAGAGTCATTGGGATGTGGAGATCGAGCTTGGCCGCCATGACGTTCACTTCCTCGTGAGTCATCCAACTCCACCCGTCTTCGATGGCGAGGAGGACCGCAACGGGCGGCGAAACCATGACGAGATCCGGTTCTGGGCCGACTACGTGTCACCGAGTCGGAGCCACTACATCTACGACGACAACGGTCGTCGTGGTGGGATCGACCGCGGCGAGCAGTTCGTCATCGCCGGAGACCAGAACTCCGATCCCCGCGATGGAGACTCGATACCCGGGGCGATCCAGCAACTGCTCAACCATCCGCTGATCGTCGACCGATTCACCCCTTCGTCGACGGGCGGCGTGTGGGCGTCTGAGACCCAGGGCGGAGCGAATGAGAGCCACTTGACCAATCCGGCATTCGACACCGCCGATTTCTCAGACACGGCGCCGGGCAACCTCAGGGTCGACTACGTCCTCCCCAGCAAGCGTCTCGGGATTTCGGGTTCAGGGGTCTTCTGGCCCGCGGAAGGCGAACCCCACTTCGAGCTCACGGGCGTCTTCCCATTCCCGAGCTCCGACCACCGGCTGGTTTGGGTCGACGTGGTGGTGCCTCGAGGCTGAACGGGAGCAATTGCCGGCGACAAGTGAAAGGCCCCGGAGCGGAGGAAACAGCTCCGGGGCCTTCGCCCCCAGTGGCCAGATCGGTGTCAACCACTCTGCCCTGTCGG
>QQVI01000258.1 GCA_003388545.1 Actinomycetota bacterium | reverse complement strand
GCTGGAGTCGTATGGAGCTTTGCGACGATGGCCGATACCGTCTCGTGGTCTACGTCGTAGATGGCGAGGGTCATCAACTGCTCCGCTACCCCCGAGCCCATCCTGCGACTATCCCACCCGAGCAAACCCAGGTTTGGGTGGCCCCTGGGGAGGAGCTTGGCTCGTTCCGCCTAGAAGGCGTCGAGTTCGGGGTGATCGTGTGCTCGGAGATCTGGGTTCCTGAGCCCACCCGTGTGCTTGCGTTGCGCGGTGCCGAGGTGATCTTGTCGCCGGCTGGTGGTGGTTTCACGACTCTCACCGAGAACTGGCAAACCATCGTCCGCGCCCGTGCGATCGAGAACCTCGCTTATGTGGCCATGACGAACAACATCTGGCGCGACGAAGTTGGGGCCGCCATGGTCGCCGGTCCGGAGGGCGTAGTCGCCCAATCGGGATTCGAGGAGGTCTTTGTCGCCAATCTCGACCTCGAGCGGGTCCGCTGGCTGCGGTCTCATGACGACTCCATCGAGGAGCCGAAGCGGTTCGCCTCGATCCCGGGACTACTGCGATTCCGCCGTCCTGAGCTCTATGAGGACCTGGTCAAGCCGACCGACGACATCTATGACTTCTTCACACACCCTGGGGGCGGCTCCGAGTGACGGGTTCGTCAGCGACGCTGATCAGGGGCCGCCATGTCCTGACGGCGGCCGACCCCGCCGTCGTCGTCGACGGTGCGGTGAGAGTGGTCGGAGATCGGATCGAGGAGGTCGGATCCTTCGACGAGCTCTCGGCGAGATATCCCGATGACCAGGTGTTCGGCGGTCCGAATGATCTCGTGACGCCAGGCTTCATCAACACCCACGGGCATTTCTCCGAAGCGTTGATCACCGGCATCGCCAAGGATCGCACTCTCTGGGAGTGGGTCGCCGCTTTGATCGGACCCGTGGCTCCCCACCTCGACGATGAGATTGCATATGTCGGAACGCTGCTGGGTGGCATCCAAATGCTCCAAAGTGGGGTCACTCTGGCCAACGACATGTTCGTGTGCGACCCCCGCCCGGACGGGCCCACAACTCCTGGGGTGGTGCGAGCCCTCGACGAAATCGGGATGCGAGGCATTGTTTCTTTTGGAGCCGGCGACATACGTGGCGCCAAGATCGAGGACATCATGGCCGAACATGAGGCACTTGCTTCGGCTGCCGAAGCGAGCAGGCTCTCCAAGTTCAGGGTGGGTATCGCCGCTTTGGGCGCCCAGTCCGACGAGCTCTACGCGGAGTCTCTCCGCTATGCAGAGGGCCAGGGTGTCCATATCCATCTACAGGAGATACGGGAGGAGGTAACCCAGGTTCGCCTCCGTCATGGAGTGACCCCGATCGAGCATTGCGCCCGCACCGGTTTGTTCGAATCACCGACGATTGCAGCACACTGCGTCTGGATCGATCGACAGGACCGACGCATCCTCGCCGACTACCGGGTTGGCGTGGCACACAACCCAGTGTCCAACATGATCCTGGCCTCTGGAGTCGCCCCCGTGCCAGAGCTCCTCGAGGAGGGAGTCGCCGTCGGCATTGGCGTCGACGGCGCTGCCAGCAACGACAGGCAGGACATGATCGAAGCGATGAAGGTCGCTTCGCTCTTGCAGCGCGTCCACCGGCTCCAGGCGACCTCCCTGTCGGGGAGGGACGTCTTCGAGATGGCGACGATCGGTGGAGCGAAGGCCCTTGGTGTGGACGAACAGCTTGGATCACTCGAGTCGGGGAAGCTGGCTGACATCGTCTCATTCGATGGCGATTCACTGGCGCTGGCCAATGTTCACGACCCATTTGGGTCAGTTGCATTTGTGGCGGGATCTTCGGAGGTCAACAGGGTATGGATAGGCGGGGAAATCGTGCTCGACGGACATGACCCGGTTCGCGTCGATCCTCTGGAAGTCGCCCAACGCTCCAGAACTCTGTCGAAGTCATTGCTGGAGAAGGCGGGGGTCGGATGACAGCTCCATTCCTTGTAGCGGCCGGGAGCGAGACGGAGGTCCTAGCGCCGGCAGACGAATCGGTCGTGGGCGCAGTCCGGCTTTCCACTGTCGATGACGTTCCCAAGGCAGTGGAGCGGGCTCGGGGCGCATTGCACGACTGGAGGCGGGCCTCTCCATTCGACAGAGCCGGCGTTCTAACCCGGGCTGCCGCGCTGATCAGGGAGAGGGCGGACGAGATCGGGCTCCTCCACAGTCGCGAGAGCGGCAAGGTGATCGCCCAAGCCAAAAAGGAAGTCCAGGGAGCGGCATTCCTGCTCGAGGAGAACGCACACATAGCCCGCTTCGATGCCGGGTATCTGGCTCCGACCGGCGCATTGCCGGGTGGTGAGAAGGATATGACCATCGTCGAAAGAGTTCCATTAGGCGTGGTGGTGTGCGTCATCCCCTTCAATTTCCCGGTTGAATTGGTCATCGAAAAGGCCGGCGCGGCGCTTGCAGCGGGCAACGCCGTGATCGTGAAGCCCCCGCCACAAAACCCTCTTGCAACCATCGAGGTCGTCTCTGCCCTGGTCGAGGCCGGTGTGCCTGACGGTCTCATCTCCGTGGTGGCAGGCGGAAGGGAGGTCAGCGCTGCTTTGTGCTCTGCGGAAGGAGTCGATGCAGTCTCACTGACGGGCAGCGTGGCGGCGGGCGTTGCCGTCGCGAAGTCGACGGCACATCTACTCCGGCCCCTGCACCTGGAGCTTGGTGGAAATGGCGCTGCCGTCGTTGTCGAGGATGCCGACCTCGATCACGTGGTCAGCGAAACACTTCGGGGACGCCTGCTCATGAACGGACAGGCGTGTGCAGCCACGAAGCGGGTCGTGGTCGAGCGCTCGGTCGCCGAAGAGCTCGCAGATCGTCTCCGTAATGCTCTCGGCCAGGCTCGTGTCGGTGATCCGACCGACCCGGAGTCCGATGTGGGCCCTTTGATAGATGCTCCCAGCGCTGCCAGGGTTGCCGACCAGGTCTCTCGTGCTGTCGACCAGGGTGGGCGTCTTGCCTTGGGTGAAGCATCCTCGGATCGCGCCTGGTTCAAGCCCGCCCTCTTGTCGGGGTTGCCCGAAGACGCCGAGGTGGCTCGTGATGACGAGATCTTCGGCCCCGTGGTCTCGGTCATCCCATTCGAAGGGGATGGCCATGCTGTAGGGATCGTGAATAGTTCCCGCCTTGCCCTGACCGCTGCTGTCTTTTCTGCTGA
Source organism: Actinomycetota bacterium (assembly GCA_003388545.1). Lineage (GTDB taxonomy): Bacteria > Actinomycetota > Acidimicrobiia > Spongiisociales > ZC4RG35 > MA-ANB-1. The sequence goes on along the minus strand of QQVI01000258.1, from coordinate 1,350 downwards.
TATCGGAAGGGCAATGGCCATCGCCCAGCAACTCGAAGTCGGCGGTGTCGTGATCAACGGGACCAACAACTACCGACCACCGGTCGTCCCGTTCGGTGGGGTCGGTCTTGCAGGAACCGGTCGCGAAGGCATCGGCTACACATACGACGAGCTGACGAGATCCCGGTTCATAGCCCTGCGAGGCATACGCCCACCCGGAACCCCGATGGGAGGTGAAGCCTGAGCGAGGAAGAAGCAAGAGAGGCCGTCGTGCGAACGGCGAGGATGATGTCCGCCGCCGGGTTGGCGGAGTCGTTCGGCCACGTGTCCAAACGCTTCGGCGATGGGTTTCTTATCACCACCGTCCAACCATTCCTCACACAAGAGCCCGCCGACGTTATCCACGTCACGGACCTGTCCGACCCACCCTCGGGTGGAGGAGCAGCTCCACTGGAGACGCCCATGCATGCGGCGGTCTATAGGTCCAGACGGGATGTAGATGCCATTTGTCGCGGCCACCCGCGGTCGGTGGTTGTCTGGGGCACGGGCTTGGAGAGTCTCCCGCTTGCCCACGGGCTTGGTGCCATGGCGGGCTCCGAGGTCCCCGTCCACCCCGATGTCGATCTGATCAGCACAACCGATCAGGGAGAAGAAGTGGCGCGAAGCCTCGGGAACGGATACTCGCTCGTTCTGAGGGCGAACGGGTGCTTCTCGGTAGGCGGGAGCCTGCTGGAGGCATTGACGAGGTTGTATTTCCTGGAGGAGAGGGCACGGGTCGTGCTGGCTTCGGATAGTCGAGCTGCCGACATCGACTGGGGAGGCCGACTCAGGCACACCCCTCCCGAATTGAAGCGAGCCATGGCGTGGGTCGATACCACATTTGGTGACGAGGTCTGAACTGCGAGGAGCTGGAATGCAAGGAAAGAGCTGATGGTGAGAACATGACACCTTCCGTCCCTACGGTCGATGACGTATATACCGCTCTTCTCGAGCGAATCGGGTCTGGCGCCATCGAGGTTGGTTCGAAGCTGCCCTCGTGCCGCACTCTCGCCGACGAGATGGGGTCGAATCCGAGCACTGTCAACCGCGCCCTCCGTCGCCTGGCCCGACATGGCCTCGTCCGCACCGAACCGCGTCGCGGGACCTTTCTCGTCAACGCCGGAGCTGTGCCCGCGCTGAGCCCCGGTGAGGCCGAGAAGGCGATCCGGGATGCGGTCCTCAAGGCTCGCCGATCCGGTTTCGGGGCAGCCCAGATCAGGGAGCTCTTCGAGGCAGCTCTCGGTCTCGGGGGTCGCCAGGTGGGCGTCGTCGGATTCGTCGAGTGCAACTCTTTCGACCTCGACCGGATGTCCACCGTGATCGAGAACGCTA
>QQVI01000271.1 GCA_003388545.1 Actinomycetota bacterium | reverse complement strand
ATAGTCGAGCTCCTCGTCGAACGTGTCGTCAATCCCCCGTTCCTCGAAGAACGTGTCGAAAGCCTTTTTCCAGGCGCGGCGATGGAACTTTGCCGTATCGATCAGGACCCCGTCGAGATCGAACACCGCGGCACGTGGCTCTCTCAGGACCATGGGTCATAGCTCCCTGAAATCATGCGCCGACCCTAACTGGACAAGCCTGGGGATCTGACACGAGAGATATCAGAGACGAAAGGGCCGCCTTCCTTCTCTCGCTCATCAGCTCGACCCAGAATCCTGTTCTGCTTTCGGCTTGGTGAATCCGTCCGAGACGAGGCACAGGTTCAGCCGCGGAGCAGTTTCTCCGTCCGCTCGGCACGAGTCGCCAGGTCGATCCAGATCTGAGCCGACCCGGGATGTCGTTGGGCCACGCCCCGCCACCGCGGCGCGGCCGCTTCATACAACAGCGCCAGGTCATCGAGCGTTGGCTCGTCGCCCTCGCTCCGGAGGCTGGTCCATGTCGCTTTGAGGATGAGATGCCCCGACCAGAGCGACGTGAGCCAGCGTCTCAGGTCATCGACGGGCTCGATGCGCCCGAACGCGTCCTCCCCTTCCAGAACCAAACCTTCCTGACCGGGAATCACCGGCTCAACACGCATCTCGTCCGCAATCTCGAGCAGGGCATCCCGGTCGGCATGGGCATCCTCGCGAAAGCCGGGGTAGCAGCGGCCGACGGCATCGAGCCACGGAACCGCCCAGTGGATGACTCTGTCTCCTACGAGGAAGCGGCGGGCTTCATAGGCCCTGGTGGCCAGGTCGGCGTCGCCGCTCGCCCAGTGGCGGCCTTCAGACTCGGCTAGATCGGCCGCGAACCGCGCGAGAGATGGGAGTGACGCGTCATCGAGTTGATAGCCGGACCTCTCGGCCTTTGTGGCCAGGTCGTGCACCGGATCGAAGTAGCGGATGACCGCCTTCTCGGTGGGTGGACGGTCTTCCCACACCACAGGAGTCTCCGCCTTAGCCCACCTCTTGGCGAGACCGCTCCAACGTCGGGCTTCGGTGAAGCTGCGTTCAGAAGCGGTAGGCATCGGCGGTTGGCTTGACGGGACGAGCCAGCCACATCGGTCGTCTCGTTCCGTCTGGTCCTGGCCCCGGCTTGGTCTTTTCGAGCCACTCTTCGAAGACCTTGGTGCTCTTGGAGGTGTCGACGACGACATCACCGTAGTGGTCTCCCGGCTTGGCCTTCGTGAGCCTGACCCGCTGATGCCAAGCGTGCATCCCGGAAACGGGGTCGGGGTGGACCGGGAAGGCGAGGTTTTGGTTGACGCCGGGATCCTTCCACCAGATCCGGGACGAGTCTGGGTCGTCGGAATCGAAAGGCTCGATGCCCTTCTGCTGTCTGAGCCGCCACTTGCCGTTCCCGAGTTGGGCGATGTCAACGAGAGCAGAGCTCCAACGTTCGTTGCCCTGGGTGTCCTGCTGGCGCCAGCGACCCATGTGGTGTGAGGCGGCGACCACACCCGGGCGGATTCCCTGGGTTCGCCAAGCTCGCATTACGAACCATCCGATGTCGGTAGTGATGCGGACCATTTCTCCGGTCTCGAAACCGAGAGCGTCGGCGTCGGCAGGGTTCACCCAGAGGGGATGGCCATGGCTGATCTCGTACAGATATTTGGCATTGCCGGAACGGGTGTGAATGAGGGTCGGCAAGCGGAATATGGGCAGGAGAATTCGTTCGTTGCCACTCAGGTCCAGGTCTCTCCAATAGACATGGGTCTTGAGGTAGGTGGGGATCGCTTCATCATGCCAGCCCCATTCATCCAGCGTCTGCGAATACCACCCCAGCTTCTTGGACGGTGACTTGAACCCGGTTTTCATCTCGCCGTCGACTTCAACGCCCGACGAGGCGTCGCCCGCCGGCTTCTCGTGCATCTCGTATATGTCTTTTGCCACTTCGAACGCCCCGTACTTCCTCATATAAGCGAGGGGCGACAGACCCTCGGCCCTTGCAGCCTCGGGCAGACCCGGCACACTGTTCTCGAACATCCACCCGTAGTACTCGTCGACACTGACCGGTCGGCCCGGGTCGTTCGGCGACTCGAACCACCTGCGGATACCCAGCGACCCGTCGGGGTCGATGTGCCAGGAGAGATCGATCCAGAACTCGGTCTCTTCCCACACTTCGCCCGGGTTGGCCTCGTGAGTCCGCTTGAACGTCTTCCCTTCCCGCTCCCCTGCGACCCGGAAGACTGGCTGACGAAAGCCCAGCCACTGGGCGGCGTGCGTCTCGTACGAGTGAGTGTCATGGCGTTCCGCCGAAACACCCATCGGAAGCACATAGTCGGCGTACCAGGCGGTCTCCGACCAGGTGGGCGTCAGTGCGACATGCAACCCGACCTTCTCGGTGTCGGTGAGCACCTCGAGCCAAGAGAAGCCGTCGGGGTTGGTCCATATGGGGTTGTAGACACGTGTGAAGTAGACGTCGAGCTTCCCGCGACCCTGTTTCAGCAGGTGGGGAAGAAGGATGCTCATCTCGTGGTGCGCCAGCGGATACTCGATCGGCCAGAGCAACTCGTTCCACCGGCTGTGCGGGGGAGGCATGTTCCAGTGGTCGGGCTTGAACTTCACCCAGCCGTTGGGCGACAGACCGCCCTTGGTGCCCACCGACCCCGTGAGGACATGGAGGAACTGGAGGGTGCGGGCTGCCTGCCAGCCCCCTAGATTGCCCGACCCGGTGGCCCGCCAAGTGTGAGAGGCGAATCGGTGCCCGGCGTCTGCGATCTCCTTCGCAACCGCGATGACCTGCTCAACAGGGACACCCGACTCCTCAGCTGCCCACTCAGGCGTGTAGGAGGCGTAGGTCTCCTTCAAGGAGTCCACGAAGGCTTCATACGTCCTGGGCCGGTCGGGGAAGCGCTTCTCCAGCGACTGCTCCCAGTTGACCCAACGTCGCATGAAGTCGTGGTCGACTGCGTCCCATTCGAGAAGGAGCCGAGCAAAAGCGAGGAATAGGCCGGCCTCAGTCCCGGGCCACGTGGATAGCCAGTAGTCGGACATCGAGGCCGTGTTGGACAACCTCGGATCGACGGTGCAGATCTTCCCTCCTGACCGTTTCGACTCCATGATCCGTTGGGCGTGGGGGTTGAAGTAGTGACCGGTCTCCAAATGCGACGACAGAAGGAGAATGAACTTGGCATTGGCGAAGTCCGCCGACGGCCGGTCGTAGCCCGACCACATCGCATAACCGACCCGCGCGCCCGACGAGCAGATATTGGTGTGCGAGTTGTGGCCGTCGACACCCCAAGCCTTCAGGGTCCGGTCCATGAAACCGTCCTCACCGGGTCGACCCACGTGGTACATCACCTCGTCGTGGCGACCTTCTCGGATCGCTCTTCCGATGCGACTGCCGATGTCCTCCAGGGCCTCGTCCCAGGAAACCCTCTCCCACTCACCCGAGCCACGCATCCCTTTCCGTCTCAGAGGGTGAAGGATCCGCTCCGGGTCGTACACCTGGTTGATGGTGGCCGGGCCCTTGGCACAGTTACGGCCACGCGATCCCGGATGAACCGGGTTGCCCTCGAAGCGACGGATCTCGCCGGTGTCCTTGTCGACATAGGCGAGGAGGCCACATGCCGACTCACAGTTGAAACATGTCGTCGGCACCAGCGTGTAACGGTTCTGCTTACGGGTCGGCCAAGCTTTGGCGTCCCACTCCACCCAGTCGTCCCAGCGGTCCGCCGGCGGGTAGTTGGTCAGCCCCGAACCTGGCACCAAGCGGGGTATCTCCGGGTTAGCTGTCATATCGCGGTCAACTCCATACCCCTATCAACTAAGCGGAACGCTCTGGCCTGCTTTGACGAATGCATCGTCGGCGAGGAAGACACCCGCCATAGCTGCGATGCCTCCCACCACACCGGCGATGATGGCCCCTCCAACGACCACGAAGAGACCGGCGAAGATGGGAACCGGGATCAACAGGAACTGACCCCACCACCACTGACCGGCGAACTCCCCCTTGGTCATGTGATGAAACGCGGCTTCGGCGTTGGTCGTGGGATGAGACCCGAGCATTTCGGTCAACGTCATCATCCCGACGGTCACCGCTCCGATCACCATCACCCATGCAAAAGGGTCGACCGCATCGCTGAGGGCATCCGAGACGAGTGCCGGGATCAAAGAAGCTCCGCCCCCGACAGCCAGCGCACTGGCGATCATGTGCCACAGGAGGATCGGGCTCTGCCAAAGATCTCTTCCCTCTGCCTGGCCGAAGAGGAAGGCGGTGTATCCGGCGACGAGTAGCCCGTTCAAAGCCGAAACCCAGATGACCGGTTCTAGAGAGCCCACACTGAACACGCCCATCAAGAACCAGGCAGCCATCAAAGTGGCCTGGGCACCGAGAATCCAGGCTCCACGCACCAGCCACGAACCCGGGTTCGACTTGGTCAAGATGTAGAGGAACCGGTCGGGACGCTTCAGGTCCCACACCAACAACACACCCGTGAGGAGGATGAACAGGCCAGCGATCAGCGGAGCGAGCCAGCGAATCCAGAGCGAGTCGGTACCGA
>QQVI01000324.1 GCA_003388545.1 Actinomycetota bacterium | reverse complement strand
AAGATGGCGGCCAGGTTCGGCCTCCTCGAGCCTCTCCGGGAGTCGATCGGGGACGGTCTCCCGGTCTATGGAACCTGCGCCGGCATGATCCTCCTGTCCGCCTCTCTGACCGAGGGTGACCAACCACTGATCGGTGGGCTCGACGTCGTCGTGCGCCGGAACGCATTCGGCAGGCAAAACGAATCGTTCGAGGCTGCGCTCGACATCACCGGTCTCGAGGAGCCCTTCGAGGCGGTCTTCATCCGTGCCCCTTGGGTGGAGAAGGTCGGATCCGAGGTGGAAGTTCTCGCCGAAGTCGACGAACATCCGGTGATGGTGCGTCAGGGCAACATACTGGCCACTTCGTTTCACCCTGAGCTGACGGGTGACAACAGGATCCATCAGATGCTTTTGGAGATGATCAGATAGCCATGGCCGGTCATTCAAAATGGGCGAACATTAAGCACCGCAAGGGGCGGCAAGATGCTGCACGCGGCAAGCTATTCGGAAAGCTCGCCAAGGCGATCGAAGTCGCCGCTCGCGACGGCGGGGGAGTGATTGAATTCAACCCGGCGCTCGCCACCGCCGTAGAAAAGGCGAAGGCCGCCTCCATGCCCAACGACAACATCGAGCGGGCGATCAAGCGAGGCACCGGAGAGGTAGAAGGCGCCACCTACGAGGAGATCTGGTACGAAGGCTATGCCCCGGGAGGTGTAGCCCTCTATGTGCAGATACTCACCGACAATCGAAATCGGGCGGCCTCGGACGTTCGGTCCACGTTCACGAGGAACAACGGGAACCTTGGTGAGCCCGGCTCGGTCGGTTACCTGTTCAGCCAAAAGGGTCTGATTCTGGCCAAAGGGACCGAAGACGACATCATGCTTCCTGCTCTGGATGCGGGCGCAGAAGACATTCGGGACGGGGGAGAGGGGCTAGTCGAGATCATCACCGACCCCTCTGATCTGCAATCGATCCGGAAGGCTGTCGAGGCCGCAGGTGTAGACGTCGAGTCTGCGGACGTCACCCAACTGCCGGCAACCACAGTGCCTGTCGAAGAAGGCGATGCCCGCAAGGTTTTGAGGCTGATCGATGCTCTCGACGACCTCGACGATGTCCAATCCGTCTTCTCCAACTACGAGATCGATGATGTCGTCATGGAGAAGGTTCTCTCCGAGGCCTGATGACCGAGAAGATTCTGATCTCATCCGGCTCGCCATTTGAAACAAGCGTTGGTTTCAGTCGGGCCGTCCGAGTCGACGATCGCGTGCTTGTTGCAGGCACAGCGCCGATCTGGCCGGACGGCGAGGTCGATCCCGACCCGGGAGCACAGGCGGCAAGGTGTCTCGAGATCATCGGACAAGCGCTCGAGGATGCTGGTGCTTCATTCGAGAACGTTGTCCGAACACGCACCTATCTCACCGATGCCGCCCACTGGGAAGCGGTAGCAGCCGAACATGGCAGGGTCTTTGCCACCGTGCGTCCGGCATCAACGATGGTTGTAGTCGCCGGACTTCTCGACCCCCGCTGGCTGATTGAGATGGAGGCCGAGGCCATCCTCTGAGGCTCTCCCGGCACCGGCCGGGCTATGAGGATGCGCCGAGCAGTGCGGCGATCTTGGTCAGGGTGTTCCAGTTGCGCGAAGTGACGGCCGTCTCCAGATGCCTTTCGAGGGCGGCATTGGTGATCTTGGACCGCCCGGAGCCTTCGGGGTAGTAGACGAAGACTTCCCGGTCTCCCAGGACGAGTTCTTCCGGTCCCTCATGGAGCTCGAGGAGGGTCGAAAAGCCCTGGCGGCTCGGGGCACCGCGGCAGAAGCCGACATGTGCGAATCGGGAGTCGGCTACCTGGCTGGCCGAGAACGGATGATCTTCGAGAATCTGAGTCATCTGGGCCGCCGTCCGGACGATGGCGGTGGTACCGAAGCCAAAAGTGGTCTCGATGGTGGTTTCGACGATGTCGATGACCGACCTCTCGTCCCCATTCGACTGGAACACGAGATTCCCGCTCTGCAGCAGCGTGCGGGGATCAGCTATGCCTGCCTTAGACAGGGCGCTGCGCAGGTCAGCCATCTTGATGCGACGACTACCACCCACGTTGATGCGGCGCAGGAAGACGATGTAGGCGGTCATCTCATCGACGGTAGCGACGGTCTGTGACAGATCAGATCGAACGGGCCAAAGGGTCTGAAGGTTGTCGAAAGAGGGGTCGGTAGGGTCTTTCCTCATGAAGGTGCTTTTCTCGATAATCCCTGGTCATGGCCACTTCTTCCCTTATCTGCCCTTGGCGCGGGCTCTGGTTGCGGACGGCCATGAGGTCGTTTTCGCCACGTCAGACATGTACGGCGAGACGATCCGGGAATACGGATTTGATGCGATCGGCGTAGGGATCGACTACACCCAGGGCTCGGTCGAGTTCGAGGATGGCAATGCCGAGCCTGTGGAGAAGATCATGTTCGTGGACAATCCCCCGCGCGTGCTCGCCGACCTCCTCGACTACTTGCCCGATTCGGGTGTCGATGTGCTCCTTTCCGATCCGACTGAGAATGGCGGAATGGTTGCTGCCGAGGCGTCGGGCATCTCTTGGGGCGGCGTTGTTCCCGGGAGGCGCGGAGGCTTCTACCCGGGGTTCGTCCCCTTCGAAGACAGCGATCGGCCCGACTCGGATTACTTCGGGGCTTACCAGACCATGCGAAGTCTCAGATCGGCCGCCGGCCTCGAGCCCCGTGAGTACCTGTTCGGCGAATTCCCCTACGACCGAACGTTCTCGCTCTGCATGGCGCCGGAAAGTTTCAACGGCTGGCCCTTACCTGCACAGCATCACACATCACATCCTCTTCGACCCGAGGTGCACCGGTCCGATTCGGACGATCAATGGCTCGAAGGCCTTCCAGACGACCTTCCGGTCGTTTCGATCAGCTTTGGAACCCTCTTTGGATCGCCCGAGCTCTATTCCGACGCCGCCCAAGCAGCTCTCGAAACAGGTGCACGTGTGGTCGTCTCCTCGTCGTATGAGATCGACGTTGAAGACGACCGCCTGACCAAGGTGAAGTGGGTCTCGATGGACCGGCTTCTGGAGAGGTCTGATGTGTTCGTGCATCACGCCGGATGGGGTTCAACCGTCGCCGCGCTGGCGACCGGCACTCCCTCGATTGTCGTGCCGATTGGCGCTGACCAGTTTGCGAACGCGCAAGGCTTCAAGAACACCGGCGCCGGTGCACGGGTCGCCAGAGACCAGGTTGGTTCCGACCTTGCCGACGCTCTGGCGAGTGTCTTGAAAGACGACGTCTATCGCTTGAATGCCGAGCGGGTTCAAGCCGAGATAGAGGCGATGCCCTCAGCCCGTGATGTGATACCGCTCATCGAGAGGCTCGCCACCGACGGCGTAGTCCTCAACAAGCCCCAAACCTGAGCAGGTGGCGCTCTGTATGGGTTTGCGGGCGGTAATCTGGGTGCATCGCACGGACTAAGGGCGAAGGGATCTCACGATCCGAGCTGCTGGCTCTGGCACTCATGGTCCTCCTCGGCCTCTCTGTCTTCCCCGCTCTCACAGTCTTTGATCGACCGATCGAGGCCGACATCGTCGAGGCAACTGCGGAGCCGAGGGGAGAAGGAGTGGTAGCAGTGACGATTGCTTATGAATCGCGCACTGTCGGTGGCACCGAATTGGCCGAAGTAGAGATTCGCAACGAGAGACTCGCTGAAGAAACTGTCTCGATCTGGGTGGCCTTCGACGGTTCTGTAACAACCGAGACGCCTCTCTCACGGCTTGGGTGGATTCACTTTGCGCTTGGCGGTGGGATTGGGCTTCTTCTGGGCTTGGTGACAATCTTCACGCTCCGTGGGTACGGCTACGTCAGAGGCGATGGCGCGCCGGGTTCGACGCCACGTGTACCGGTTGGCGAAGAAGAGGGCTTCTACTGGAGGACGTAACGGCTATTTCGTTACGTCAGCGATCCAATTCAGGTACAGCGCGCTTGCCCCATCGATCGCAATCTCGAGAATGGGAGGGACGTCGTAGGAGTGCATCTCGGCGACGACGCTCTCTATTTCGTCGAATAGGTCCGATCGCGTCTTGCAGATGAGGAGTACCTCATCATCCTCGACAGTGTCTCCCTTCCACGTATAGACACTGGATATCGGTAGACGCTGGACACCGGCTGCCAAGCCATCGGTAACGAGTCTTCGGGCGATGGCCCCGGCTTCATCGTGGGATCCGCATGTCACCAGAACGAGGCAGTAGTTACCGGACATCTTCCCTCCAGAGATTCTCGAGTCTCGATCAGGATCTCAACCAATTCTGTCACAGGTGGTTTGTACGTTTGGTGTATGGAGTGGGAGAGAGAGTTTTCGGTTGATCGGTCCGAACAGCAGTTGCTGTCGGATATGGCGATGGTCTCGATGTTGCAGTCCCGGGTTCTCGAGAACTTGGAGCTATTAGATGCTGCTCAGGTGGCCACGGCTGATGGTTGTAAGAACTTGTCGGAGTGGGTGGCGAAGAAGCTGGATGTGGGCTTGGGCACTGCCCGGTCGCTGGTGCGGACGATGCGCCGCACAGTGGACAAACCGCATTTGCG
>QQVI01000023.1 GCA_003388545.1 Actinomycetota bacterium | reverse complement strand
ACTCTCCGCACGCCTTGCTCCGGCACATACTCTGTCTCGAAGGGGTGGTCGACCTCGACATCGAGTTCGCCCCACGCTTCGAGTACGGGCTGTCCAACCCGGTGATCTCCGACACCGACCACATCATGATCGCACGGGGAGGGGCGACGAGCCTCAAAGTCAGCGGGTCGATCGACGTCGACGCGCATCGCGCCGATGCCAACGCACAGGTCCACCTCGAGGAGGGTGACGAAGCCGGTTGCGCCGTCGAGGCATTCTCCAGCTGGGGGCCTGAGCCCGAGCCCTGGTCTGTGGAACAGATCAAGGAGCGCCTGGACGACACGGTGGAAGCCTGGCAGTCGTGGGGCCATCACCACCACAACTATGAAGGGCCTTACGAAGACCTGGTCAAGCATTCCGGGCGGGTACTCCAGGGCCTGACCTACACGCCGACCGGCGCGATCGTCGCCGCGCCTACCACCTCACTGCCGGAGACCGTCGGCGGCAGCCGGAACTGGGACTATCGCTACTCCTGGGTGCGCGACGCCAGCTACACCCTGCGCGCCCTCTGGGTGGCCGCCTGTCCGGACGAGGCCTACCTCTATCTCGACTATCTGGTCACATCGGCGGGTGCGCTCTACGAGAAAGATGACATGCAGATCATGTTCGGCATCCGCGGCGAACGCGACCTAACCGAGCGGACACTGCCGTGGCTGAGGGGATGGCGCAACAGCGCGCCTGTCCGAATCGGGAATGGAGCGTGGGACCAGTCGCAGCTCGACGTCTTCGGTGAGCTGCTGTCGGCGACCCATCGCCTCCGCGACCAATTCGGCGACTTCGATGAGAACGAGAAGGCCTTCCTCCGCTTCCTTGCCGACCGGGCCGGTCAGATCTGGGACACACCCGACCACGGCATCTGGGAGATTCGGGGTGAGCCTCGTCACTACATGTACTCGAAGCTCATGTGCTGGGTCGCTCTAGACAGAGCCATCGACATGGCCCCACGGATCAACGCCGAAGACCGCGTCGACGACTGGAAGCTGCAGCGGTCCGACATTCGAGACGTCATACTCGACAGGGGATGGTCCGACGACGCCCAGTCCTTCACCCAGGTCTTCGATGAGCCTCAACTCGACGCTTCGAGCCTCCGCATCCCCCTCGTCGGTTTCCTCCCATTCGACGACCCACGCGTCGTCTCCACCATCGAGCAGACGAGGGACCGACTCACCGACGATCGCGGCCTCGTCTACCGGTACCGCTCGCCGGACGGGCTCGAAGGCGAAGAGGGCACCTTCCTTCTCTGCACCTTCTGGCTGGTCCAAGCCCTGGCCGGCATCGGGGAGATCGACGAGGCGCGGTCCATCTTCGAGGAGGCAATCTCCTACCGAAACGACGTCGACCTGCTCTCAGAGGAAATCGACCCTGAGACCGACGAGATGATCGGCAACTTCCCCCAGGCCTTCAGTCATGTTGGGCTGGTCAACGCGGCCTGGGCCATCAACCGGGCGTTGCATGGGGAGAGTCAAGAGAGCCGTTCGGTCGGCGACTGAATCCAGCTTCACTTGCCAATCCGGAATAACTCTGTGAAAGTGGTGTTTGTTAGTTAGACCCTTACGCAAATCGACTCAGAAGAGGAAAGGGCGATGAGGACGCTCGAGGAGCTCTACATACCGACCCGCGGCCCCCGACTCGGCCGTCGAATCACTCAACTCCTCATCGGGCTGGTCGCATTTGGCCTCGGGATCGCCCTCATGCTCCAGTCGCGTCTCGGCCTGACTCCATGGGATGTCCTGCACCAGGGCCTCGCCGAACGCTTCGGCCTCACGGTGGGCATCTGGTCCATCATCGTCTCGGCGTTCGTCCTGCTCCTCTGGCTGCCCCTCAGGGAACGGTATGGGCTCGGCACCCTCCTCAACGCCATCATCATCGGTCTTGCCATCGACGGATTTGCACTGATCCTCCCCGAGCCGGAGGCCATGGCCTGGCGGATACTCCTCCTCTCCGCCGGGATCATCACCATCGGCCTCGCCTCGGGGATGTACATAGGGGCGCACCTCGGCCCCGGCCCACGCGACGGTCTCATGACCGGGATCGCCAGGCTCGGGCCGTCGGTGCGTCTCACCCGCACCGTCCTCGAAGTCGTGGTGCTGGCTGCGGGATGGGCGATGGGCGGAACGTTCGGAATCGGCACCATCGCCTTTGCGCTACTGATCGGGCCGATCGTCCAACTGTCGTTCAGGATCTGGCCGCTAGAGCAGGATCACGAGCCCAGACCGGAGACGGTCAAGGCGCGCTGACCGCCACGCTGCCAACAGCCCGTCGCTCCAAGACCGCGATACCCAACACGATCACGACGACACCGGTCATCGAGAGCCAGGCCGGGATGAGCAGCATCAACGGCGCTCCCACCACCAGCAAGGTCAGGCCGACCGGTCGGACGGCGGGCGCATGCGCCCGGGAGCGAAGCAGCGCCACGTAGACGCCACCGATGAAAAAGACGATTCCGCCTACCAGGGCGATGATCCCCTCCACCGGCAACACGTCACTCGGATGGGCGATGGTCTCTTCCGTGGCAACGGCGAATCCGATCACACCCGCGATGACCGGAAAGTGGCCGAACGAGTAGACGTCACGCGCGAAATTCCCGACGTCGTGCTCGATCTCGGCGAACTTCTCCTCGAGGGCATCCTTGGCCCAACCGAAGTAAGTCCACCAAAGACCACATGTGGCGATGACGGCGAGAAGCGTGACTGCCAGCACCCCGCGGTCCAGGGTCTGACTCGACCCGGCGACGCCGGCCGCGATCAGCGACTCGCCAAGTGCGATGATCACGAAGAGGCCGTGCCGCTCGGTGAAGTGAGGCACGAAGAGCTTCCAATCTCCGGTCGAGCCGGCCCGCAGAGCCGCTATCACATCGAGCAAAGCGGCGATGGCCAGAGCGATGTACCTCTGCTGGGGCGAGAGGATCGCAGCTGCGAGGACGGCGAGGAGTCCGAGCGCTGACATCACGGCCCAGATCATGACCGGGCCCCGGGACGCCCACTCCTCCTCCGCCATGCGCAGCTGGATGCCGATCCCGGCGACGCGGAGGACTATGTAGGACACAGGGAAGAGCCACCCGTAGGGCTCCTCTATGAACGGCACGCTGACCGCCATCACGAAGGCGACACCGGTGGCGAAGAGGGCGAACAGCCTCACCTGGACGTGCTCGGTGTCGGCTTGGTTGAGCGACCAGGTGTACTGGGTCCACGCCCACCACACCAGCCAGAAGATGATACCGGCTCGCACAACGCCGCCAAGTGTCAGATCGTGGGCGAGCACTGCGGTCACCTGAGTCACGGCGAACACGAAGACGAGATCGAAGAACAACTCGACGAACGTGGCGCCTTGCGCCTCGGTGCCCCGGATCGATTCGGCGGCCAAAGGAGCCTCCCTGGTTTTGCCAGGGAGGCTAGCCAGTATCTATTCAGGTCAGATGGGTCGAGCCACCATCGACGACAAGGGAGCTGCCGGTCATGAATCGGGCGTCGTCCGATGCCGCGAAAGCAACCACCCTGCCGATGTCGTCTTCGGCTTCGCCAAACCGACCCAGCGGCACCTGGGAGAGAATCTGCTCCTCGAGGCCCTCGTATCCCTCGATCGAAGCCTGCACGGCCGGTGTCAACGCAAACGGGATGAGCGTCATCACGCGAATCCCGTCAGCGGCCCACTCGACGGCTGCGGCCCGGCTCAGCGTTGCGATCGCTGCCTTCACTGCGGCGTAACCACCGGCGTTGGAGGGGTCGGACGATGAGGCGACACTCGATGAGACGTTGACGACCACGCCCCCACCCTCTTGCAGGTGCGGGTATGCAGCTCGCATCATCCGCAGAGTCCCCAATGCGCCCGACTCCCATCCGGCGATGAACTGGCCCTCGTCGAGATGGGCGATCGGACCGAAGCCGTACTCCTGTGCGTTGTTGACGAGAATGTCGACTCCGCCGAAGACTTCGACGACCCGCGCGATCGCTGCATCGACATCGCTCGACGACTTCAGATCTCCGGTGATGGCGATGCTCGCCACACCTCGCTCCTCGATCTCGGCCGCAGCCTTCTCTACCTTGTCGGGCGTTCTCCCCATGACGGCGACGGACGCTCCTTTGGCAGCCAAAGCCAGGGCTATGCCCCGGCCGATACCCTGACCCCCGCCAGTGACCAGAGCCCTCTTGCCATTCAGCTTTCCCATGATGCACCTCCTTGGTGATAGTTAGCTGACTGGCGTATATTTAGCTGATTATCTAAATATTGTCAATACCATGCTGAAATTAGACGCTATACTGTTAGATAGATAGCTATGCAATCTGATCAGCTCGACAAGGTGTTCTTCGCTCTCTCCGACCCGGGAAGACGGGAGATACTCGACCAGCTCGCCTCCGGGCCTGCGACCGTCGGGGATGTCGGCCGCCCGCTGGGGATCACGGGGCCCTCGGTGACCAAGCACATCAAGGTGCTAGAAGACGCCGGGCTGGTGAGCAGGGAGGTCCGCGGTCGGGAGCACTGGCTTTCGATCGAGCCCGACGGATTCCGGCTCGCGGTCGACCACCTCCAGAACTACGAGAAGTT
>QQVI01000343.1 GCA_003388545.1 Actinomycetota bacterium | reverse complement strand
CAGGGATCAGAAACAGGAGGCCAAAGCCGGTGAATATCAGCCCAGAAACGAAGGAAAGCGTGTCGAACTTGTGCGGTTTCATGTTTGTGTCTCCTAATTGCCGGCCGGTACCCGGTCGATGTCGACCTGGCCTATTCCGACGGTCGCGTCCAGTTCAAGTGATCCCTCGCTTCCCTCAGTACCCAGAGTCAGCGCCGGGCTGAGCCCCGAAGACTGGTCGGAGTCGAACTCCACATGCCCGATGGATGCTTCAGCCGTGCCGGTGACGGCCACATCCTCCGGGATGATGATGCGGAGCTCGCCGATGCCAAGCGAGGCCTCGAGCTCGATGTCCTGGCCGTCCCAGTCGAGATTGGTTAGATCGATCACGATCTCACCGATGCTGTGGTCGTAGGACCCCTGCAGCTGGCTGAAAGTATCGGGCCTTGCAGTCACGTTGGCACTGTCGAAGTCCTGGAAGTCGTACTCGAGAGCCGGAGAGCCCAGGAGGAAGGGCAGCCCGAGCAGTCCAACCAGAGCGAGCCATCTTGCTCTCCCGGCGAAAGCCCCGACGATCAACCCGACCCCGAGCACGGTCATCGCCAGAGCGAGGTAGTGACGGGTGCTTGGATCGACCAGCGTCGTGGTGTTGTCGAGAAGTGCCAGCACGCCGAGGGCGATAGCCATCACCCCGAATGTGACCCTTCCCAGCATCGACTTCTCTCTCGGCGCCGTCGGAGGCAGGATCGGAGGAGTAGGCCCCGGTGTCGGAGGTGGGGGAGGCGTGACGGCTCCTGAGTCGTCACCGTGCTCCTCGGTCTCTACTTGTCCGCTGTCGTTTGCCTTTGTCGTCGTTGTCATTCGTTGAACTCCCTCCTTTGGTTCGTCGGACTTGACCAGGCGCGGGAGATCGCCCGAATACAAGAGGATCCCGACAGCGAGCAGCGCTACCGCCCAGATGACGCCGCCCCGCAAGAACGAGACGTTGTCGAGCAGGACGATGAGCGCCACGAAAATGAGCGCGACGCCCACCCACGATCCTGTGGTCGTGGTTCTCGCGAAGAAGCGCTCTGCGATCGTGGTCTCTTCGTTGTCAGCCCTGATGAAGGCCCAACCGGCCAGATAGACGGCAAGGCCAAAGCCGCCTCCAAGTACGAATAGCGCAAAGAGCACCCGTACCAGCCAGACAGGCAGGTCGAATCGGTGTGCGATGCCCGACGCCACGCCGCCAATGACGCGATCGGACGACGACCGGGTCAGTTCCCTCTGTGAGGGTGGGGGCGGAGGAGGTGTAGGCCGCTCCGAGGTGGTTGTTTCTTGTTCCATACCCAAATGATCTTCATCGACCAGGTCGGCCACAATCGGGGACGACCCTGATTGTCCCCTGACGATCTCAGGGGCCGACGTGTCTCCTGGCATGGATTGGGCGGTATGACCGGTACCGTTGATCGGTATGCGGTTTCTTGCTGCTTTCGGATTGATCGCACTTGCGGAGATGGCGACGTTCTTCTGGGTCGAGTCGCGTATAGGGATCCTTTGGGCGCTCGCCATCGCCATATCCACCGCGATTGTCGGTTCCGTAATGGTCCAGCGCGCCGGCCTCTCGGTCTTGCGTCGAATTCGGTCGCGGTGGGCCGCCGGCAACGTGCCAGGTCGGGAGTTGAGTGATGGTGCTGCGATTCTGGTGGCCGGCGCATTCCTGATCTCGCCCGGCTTCATCACCGACACCCTCGGCTTTCTCCTCCTGGTCCCGGCGGTTCGGGCCCTCGTCTACCGCTCTGTGACACGACGTTTCTCGCAGCGCTTCACCGTGGTTACTGCGGCCCGTCGTTCCTACCGGACCCGCCCCGATCCTCGGCCGTTCGGCCAAGTCTCAGATGAGGAAATCATCGATGTCGACTTCGAAGAGAAGGATTAGGCCCGACGCCTCCCTGATGAGCCTCAGGGGAATCCCCGATTGAGCTCAGCCGACACAGAGGCGATGATCTCTTCGATGGAACACAGTCCGCGCCTGACTCGCAGGCGCTCCGACCGCGTTGCCGCCGGTGTCGCCGGCGGTGTGGCCGACGCGTTTCGCGTCAACGACACCTTCGTGCGCGCCGCATTCGTCAGCCTGGCAATGGTGTGGGGTCTGGGCTTCTTCCTCTACGTCATCTTGTGGCTTGTGACTTTCGATGACGTCGAAGATCGCGAGGTGGAGCTCGTCGACGGGCAACAAGGTGTGGGACTGGCACTTGCGTTCCTCGGGCTGCTTCTCTTGCTGCGGACATTCGGGCTCTGGCCATCGGATGCCTTGGTGTGGGTGGTGACGGCTATTTCCTTCGGTGTCGCTGCTTTGACCGATCGAAACATCACCTCGCCTCTCGTCTCACTGCTCGATCCCGGAGTGGAACAGCCGGGGAGGGTCCGCATCATCATCGGTGTCGTGTTGCTCGTCGGGGGTCTCGCAGTCGCGGCGAACAGCATCGGCCCGGTGGCAGAACTGGGCGCAGTGCTGCTGGCGGTAGCGCTGACCGGTCTTGGCTTACTAGTCGCATTTGGACCGTGGGTGCGCCGCCTCGCCCAAGACCTCGGTGAGGAGCGACGGGAGCGGATCCGCCAGGAAGAGCGGGCCGAGATGGCTGCACACCTCCACGACTCGGTGCTGCAGACACTCGCCCTCATCCAAAGATCGGATGATCCGGCCAGGATGAGCATGCTGGCCCGCCATCAAGAAGGGGAGTTGCGCGATTGGCTCTACGGCAACACGCCACTCGACGGCGTCGATCTCGTCTCGACCGCTCTCAGGAGCATGGCAGGCCGGGTGGAACAGGACCACCAAGTGCCTGTTGAGGTTGTCACGGTTGGTGATACGACCCTCACCGACCCGTTGCGCGCCGTGCTGGCGGCTGCAGGCGAGGCAATGGTCAATGCCGCCAAGCATTCCGGGGCAGGCAACGTCTCGGCTTACATGGAGGTAGAGGACGGGAACCTGGACATCTTTATCACGGACCAAGGCAAAGGCTTCGATCTCTCCGAAGTAGGGCCCGATCGGAAGGGCATCGAGAACTCGATCATCGCCAGAGCCGAGAAGGCAGGCGCCACTGTGAAGATCGACTCGGAGCCAGGCGAAGGCACCGAGATCTCGTTCAGCGTGCCGGTGCGCACATGAATGAGACCAAGGTGTTCTTGGTCGATGACCACCGGCTTTTCCTCGCCGGTGTGAAAGCGGAGCTCGACGACCAATTCGAGATCGTCGGCACCGCGTACGACGTCGACGCCGCGATCGATGGCATCCGCAACCTCAAGCCACACGTGGTTCTCATCGACGTGCACATGCCAGATGGTGGCGGCGTGGCGGTGGTCGAGGGTGTCATCGAGACGAACCCCGACATACGTTTCCTGGCCTTATCTGTGTCCGACAAGGCCGAAGACGTGATCGCAATGATTCGAGCCGGTGCGCGCGGATACGTGACGAAGACCATCGACCCCGATGACCTTGCTGACGCTATCAGGCGAGTCCGAGCCGGAGATGCCGTCTTCTCACCGCGACTGGCCGGCTTCGTTCTTGATGCCTTTGCCGGAGCCATACCCTCAGAGGTCGACCCGGAGATGGACCAGCTGACGGCCAGGGAGAAGGACGTACTGCGGCTCATTGCTCGAGGCTTTGCTTACAAGCAGGTGGCACGCAAGCTCAATATCTCGATCAAGACCGTGGAGACACACGTCTCGTCGGTCCTTCGCAAACTCCAGCTGTCCAACCGCCACGAACTGGCTCGGTGGGCGACCAAGCGCCGCATCGTCTGAGACTCGAACTGCCCTCTCAGTGGCGGATCATGCGTCCGGCTGTTTGAACGCCTTGCCGCCTTTGAAGACGTGGGTGATGTTCTCGGAGTCTTCGAGCACGCGCACGTCTTGGGACGGATCGCCGTTGACGCATATGACGTCGGCGTCGTAGCCCTCGATCAGCTGACCTGACTTGGGTGCCTGTGGGCCCAGGGTGGCCGGGCCGTTGGCGGTGGCCGCCTCGATCGCTTGGAGATTGCTCATGCCGTCTTTCACCATCAGGGCAAGTTCCTCTGCGTTTCGCCCCCACATCCCCGTGGCCCATATGTCGGTACCGAGAGCGATCCTCACCCCTTTCTCGATTGCGAGCGAGACGGCCTCACTGTGCTTCTTGGCGGCTTCTTCGCCTTTTCGTCGGGCGTACTCGGGCATGCCCTTCTTCTCTCCCTCAGCCATGAGAAACTCCACGATGAATCGGGTCGGGACGAGCGTTGCATCCATCTCGACCATCAGATCTGCGGCCTCCTCATTGAGATAGGTCCCGTGCTCGATCGTCTTCACGCCTGCTTCTAGGGCGGCGATGATTCCACGGCTTCCGTGGCAGTGCGCGCCAACGAGCCGCCCCATGCGCGTCGCTTCGTCGACGATTGCCTCCAACTCTTCTTTGGAGAACTGGGGGAGAATCGGGTCGTCGAGCTCGCTCATCACCCCGCCGGACGCATGGATCTTTATGACCTTCGCTCCAAGGCGAAGCATGCGGCGGACGGCGGCCCGGCACTCGTCCGGGCCATCACAGATGTTGTCCTCGCCCCAATGGCGTTCGACCAGGTCGCGTGCAAGATGGAG
>QQVI01000220.1 GCA_003388545.1 Actinomycetota bacterium | reverse complement strand
AGCGTCGGCGCCGGAGGAAGGGTTGGAGAAGTCGGCTCGGTGAAGACCCCGGTCAGCCCAAGAACAGCGAACGTGACTCCGGTGCCCAACAGCACTCCTCCGAGGATGCCGGTGACAACGGTCCAAGCGTCGATTGTCCTCTTTGGCGCAGCCCGCTCTCCCCGGTCATCCAGGTCGTAGGTGAACGAGAGGTCCTCTTCGGTGCCGCGTGGCCCCGGAGAGCCGTCGGGTGTCATATCCTTCGATTCTATGGACCGATCACAGCAATCGATCAGGGTGGCTGTGGGAGAAGATCCCATCGACGCAGACGCTCTCCTCGACGAAGTTCGCCGCGCGGGATCCGGAGCGACCGTCTTGTTCCTCGGGACAGTGCGCGATCACTCCGATGGGAAAGAGGGTGTGACGCATCTCGAGTATGAGGTCTACGAGGAGATGGTCGAGCAGAAGATCGGGAGCGTGGTCGAAGAGGCTGTCGCCAAATGGCCGGTTCTCGCAGCAGCCGTGGAACATCGATCGGGCGTGGTGCTCCTCGGAGAAGCCTCCGTTGCGGTGGCGGTCGCGGCCGCTCATAGGGCGGATGCCTTCGACGCAGCCGAATTCATCATCGATGAGTTGAAGAAGAGTGCGCCGATCTGGAAGAAGGAGCACTGGCCCGGCGGGGCGGAGTGGTCTCGAGGTTCCTGAGCGTTGTCAAGCCGTTTGCAGGGACTTCCCCCACAGGAAACGCGAATTTCCCCTATTGTCTCTGTCCATTGAGGAGGACAACCGATGACGACTCTCGCTGAGAAACCCGGAGCGCCGGCCTCCGACGTCGGCTTCAAGACACCCGCGGCGATGGTGCGCGATTGGGCGCGAACCAACCCCAGCGGAGTCGCGATGCGGGAGAAGGACTACGGGATCTGGCAGGAGATCACCTGGGAAGAGCTCTGGGAAACCATCCACGATGCCGCTCACGCCCTCATCGCCCTCGGCCTTCAGCCGGGCGATAGGGTATCGATCCACTCCGAGGATCGACCCGAGTGGGTGATCCTCGATCTCGCGACCGTGGCAGCGCGAGGCATCACAGTCGGGTTGTACCCGACGAACCCTGCAGCCGAGGTCGAGTACCTGCTCAAAGACTCAGGCGCCGAGATACATCTCGCCGAAGACCAGGAACAAGCCGACAAGGTCATGGAGGTCGAAGCCTCCCTACCTCACCTTCGCAAGATCATCCACGCCGAGCCCCGTGGATTCCGGCAATGGCGCGACGACGAGCGCTTCGTTTTTTGGGACGACTTCCTCGAGCTCGGTCGCGAGCACCGCAGGGAGAACCCCGACGCGGTGGAGCGTCGCATGGCCGAGGCGACCGAAGAAGACGTCATCACACTCGTGTACACCTCCGGGACCACCGGCCCGCCCAAAGGCGCCATGCTCACGAATGAGAACTTCGCCTTCTGCGTCGATCGTCTCGTCAACGTGGAGGGACGAATCCAGGGTGACCCCATCGGCCCGGATGACATCCTCCTCACCTACCTGCCGCTTTGCCACGTCGCCGAAAGGATCTTCTCGACCTGGACGATGGCGTCGAGTGGCCCTTCACTCAACTTCGCCGAGTCGATAGAGACCGTCCAGCAGAACCTGAGAGAGATCCAACCAACGATCTTCTTTGCGGTCCCGAGGATTTGGGAGAAGATTCATGCGTCCATCGCGATCAAGGGCCGCGACGGCACGTGGTTCAAGCGGATCTGGTTCGGACTCGGCATGCGCCTTGCGTCCTATATCGGCAAGGAGCGCGTAGCCAACGACGGTGACCACACCCTCGGATCGAGAATCGCCTACGCCATCGGCTATCCCCTCGTGTTTCGGGCGCTGCAGGAGAGGATCGGTCTCCGGCGCGCCCGGTACTCGGCGAGCGGCGCTGCCCCCATAGCTCCCGAGGTCATTCGCGACTTTCTCGGGATGGGTATCGACATCTACGAGCTCTACGGGATGACCGAGAACTCGGCCGTAGCCACATGCAACTTCCCCGGGCGCAACAAGGTAGGCACGGTCGGGGAGCCCTATCCGGGGATCGGGCTGCGCATCGACGAGGAGACCGGCGAGATCCAGACCAAGCACCCGGGCGTGTTCAAGGGGTATTGGAGAAAGCCCGAGAAGACTGCCGAAGCCTTTACGGAGGACGGTTGGCTCAAGACCGGCGATGTGGGCGTTTGGGTCGATGGGACCCATGTCAAGATCGTCGACCGGATCAAAGACATCATCGTCACCTCGGGCGGCAAGAACGTGTCGCCGTCCGAGATCGAGAACAGCCTGAAGACGTCGCCCTATGTGAAAGAGGCGATGGTCATCGGGGATGGAAGGAAGTTCCTGAGCGCCCTCATCAGCATCGAGTTCGACGTCGTCGGGGACTGGGCGACCCGCAGGGGGATCCCGTACACGACGTATCGCGATCTCACGGAGAAGCCGGAGGTCATCGAGCTGATACAAGGCGTCATCAACGAGACCAACTCCAAGTTCGCCCGTGTCGAGAACATCCGCGAGTTCCGGCTGATCCCGAAGGAGCTGGACCACGAAGATGGTGAGTTGACGGCAACCCAGAAGCTCAAGCGGGCCGCCATGGAAGATATGTTCGGCGACCTGATTCGGGACATGTACGGCTCCTGATGCCCCACATCCCGATCCTGGCGCAGGCCGCAACCGAGACGAACGAGTTCGCGAAACTCCTCGTCGAGGGACTCTCTCTCGGGTCGATATACGCGCTGCTCGCCATGGGTTTCGTGATCATCTTCAAGGCCACTCAGGTCCTCAACTTCGCCCACGGTGCCCTGGCCTCACTGGGTGCGTTCCTTGTTGCCCTGTTCGCAACGATCTGGGACATCCCCGCCAGGTGGATGCCCGATGCCCCGGTCTGGGTCAGTTGGTCACTCGCAGTATTGATCGCACTCGTGGCGGCGTTCGGGCTGGGGATGCTGCTGGAGCGCATCTTCATCCGGCCCATGGTCGGAGAGGAGCTGTTCGCCGTGGCCATCGTCACGCTTGGTGTCGATATCGTCGTCCGCGCGATCACCAACGACTTCATCGGCACCGACTCCAGACCGTTGGGGGATCCGTGGGGAACTCAATTCTTTGATCTGGGTTGGGTTCGTCTGGCTCACACCGAGGTTGCGCAATTCGCCATAACGATTCTGCTCGTCATCGGCGTCGCCTGGTTCTTCAGGACGCGAACCGGTATTGCGACGCGCGCCACCGCCTTCGACCAAGAGGCAGCAAGGGCCCAGGGCATCGCCGTGGGACGTATCTTCTCTCTGTCCTGGGGCATCGGCGCGGTCCTCGCCGCGGTTGCCGGTGTCTTTTTGTCCCTCTTCCCACGCCGACCTGGAGGCCTCGACACCCAAACCGCGTTCTTCGCCTTTGCTGCCTTCCCCGCCATCGTCCTCGGCGGGCTCGACTCCATAGTGGGAGCCGTGGTCGGAGGCTTGATCATCGGCCTAGCCCAGTCCTATTCCAGCCTGATCCCATGGGAGTTCTTGGGTAGCGGCTTCGGAGGCGTCGTCCCCTACATCGTGATGCTCATCGTGCTTCTCATCAGGCCCTACGGGCTCTTCGGGACCGAGGAGATCAGAAGGGTATGAGCGCGACACGAGGGTCGAGACGATGAGAGGCCGCCCCCTCCTCTACACGAGCTACGAAGCCGACCAGGCCATGCTCAACACCACCACGAAGAGGGTCATGGCCTTCATCTTCTTCGTGTTCCTGCTCGCGATACCCCTCTTCAAAGTGGGATCGATTGGCGGGGGCGAGGACCCAATGGGGGCTCTCCCCGGCCCTGACTTTCTCGCCCAGGACGACTGGCTGAAGCTGCTGACGTCGGTCTGCATCTTTGCCATCGCGGGCCTGGGCCTGAACATCCTCACCGGCCTGGCCGGCCAGGTCTCTCTGGGGCACGCATTCTTCATGGGCCTCGGCGCCTACGTGGCTGCAGTGCTGGGAATGCCCAGCGGCGCCCTGTGGGGCCTGGGTCTGCCGATCTGGATCTGGCTGCCCGTCGCGGGGCTCATACCCGCTCTGGTCGGTGTTCTCGTCGCTCCGACAGCCGTGCGTGTCCGCGGCCTCTATCTCGCGATCGTGACACTCGGCCTGGTGTTCATCGGTGAGTACCTGTGGCGAAACCTCGATTTCATCACGGGTGGCTCGCAGTCCGGGCGATCTCATCCGGAGTTCGAGGTGAGGCTCTGGAAAGAGGAACAGCCCTTGATCGACTTCTCCACCGAGGGAACCTGGTTCGGAGTCTTCAATCTCAGCTCCGAGGCAAAGACATACATCTTCCTACTGCTGCTGACCGTGATCTTCATAGTGATCGCCAAGAACCTGCAGAGAACCAGAGTCGGGCGGGCATTCATGTCGATCCGGGACCGGGACATCGCCGCAGAGGTCATGGGGGTCAACGAGTTCCGCTACAAGACGCTCGCCTTCGCGATATCCAGCTTCTTCGCGGGCGTCTCGGGTGCTCTTCTCGCCAGCTTCGTGGGACGGTCGATCCCCGAGACCTGGATTTTGTTCCTATCGGTCCAGATCATCGCCATCGTGCTCATCGGCGGTGCGGGAACCGTCTCCGGCACATTCATGGG
>QQVI01000192.1 GCA_003388545.1 Actinomycetota bacterium | reverse complement strand
AAACGATGCGGGAGGAGCTCATCGAGAGTGTGCTCCCTGACCTCCGAGCCCTCACCGGCCGTGACTATCACCCTGTCGACATCGAACTCTGACATGATCTGACGGCAGCGCCCACAGGGGTAGGCACCCTCGACCTCTTCTGCGTCGATACACGCCACAGCCACCGTGTCGATCTTGCGAACGCCCGCGGAAGCGGCCGTGTTGATCGCCGTGGCTTCGGCGCAACTCCCAGAGGGAAATGCGGCGTTCTCGATATTTGCCCCTGTGAAGATGCGGCCGTCGTCGGCCACCACCACGGCGCCAACACGGAAATTGGAGTAGGGGGAGTAGGAGTTCTCAGCAGCTTTCCGGGCTCCATCGATCAGGCTCTGGCCGGTCATGCCGGCTCCAACAAATCGTCGACAAAACGGTCGGGGTTGAACTGCACGAGGTCCTCCATCTTCTCGCCTACGCCAACAAACTTCACTGGAACGCCGAGGTCCTTCTCGACGGCGACGACGATGCCTCCTCGCGCGGTGCCATCGAGCTTGGTCAGGGCAACACCCGTCACTGGAACCGTCGTGGCGAACTCCCTGACTTGGACCAGGCCGTTTTGGCCTGACGTGGCATCGAGCACCAGAAGAACTTCCGCCTTGGTAGTGCCCCCATCTGTGGCGACCTTGTGGATCTTCCCCAGTTCTGCCATGAGGTTCTTCTTCCCATGGAGACGACCGGCCGTGTCGATGATCACCACATCGGCGCCGTCGGCCCTTGCCGCAGACAGGGCGTCATAGGCAACTGAGGCGGGATCGGCCCCTTCACTCCCCCGCACCACTCGAGCGCCGAGCCTGTCCCCCCAGGTGACGAGCTGGTCTGCGGCGGCCGCCCGGAAGGTGTCAGCTGCTCCGAGAACGACCGACTTCCCGGTGTCCTGGAGCCGCTTGGCCAGCTTGGCGATCGTGGTCGTCTTCC
This sequence comes from Actinomycetota bacterium, assembly GCA_003388545.1. Taxonomy (GTDB): domain Bacteria; phylum Actinomycetota; class Acidimicrobiia; order Spongiisociales; family ZC4RG35; genus MA-ANB-1. The sequence goes on along the minus strand of QQVI01000192.1, from coordinate 3,669 downwards.
CCGAGCCGTTCACCCCGACCACGATGACCACCGCAGGATCCCCGGACATGTCCAGCGAGCGGTCCGCAGCGTTGAACTGCGACTTCAACTCGGAGGAGATGGCGTCCAAAGCTTCCTGGTAATCCTCAGGTCGGCGTCTCCGCACGGAATCGACCACATCGGTCGTCGCCGCCACTCCGACGTCGGCGGCCAGCAGGGCTTCTTCGATCGAATCCCAGGTCGAATCGTCAACTCCCGTGCCCCACGCACTACGCAGTGAGGCGGCCAGCCCGCGGCGCACCGTCCGGGTCGGGGCCTTTGTCGCTGCTGGGGTGGCGAACGTGTCCCTTTCGCGCTTGGTTCGGGCCACCAGGAAACCGGCGGCGGCCAAGATGACAACACCAGCGATGATCAAGACGTAGTGAATCGCTTCCATTCGGATCCAAAAGGCTAACTGTGTCCCGGTGCCATGACGGGCGAGCCGGTACGGCTCAGGCGACCTGAGAGGAAGCGACCTCTGACATCACCTTGCGAACGACCTTCGATGACCCACCTGGCTCCATGGTCACACCGTAGAGGACGTCGGCTGCCTCCATGGTTTGCTGCTGGTGGGTGACGATCATCAACTGCGCCTGAAGCCGGAACTCGTCGACGATCTTGAGGAACCGGCGAAGGTTGGCGTCGTCGAGGGCAGCCTCGACCTCGTCGAGCACGTAGAACGGGCTCGGCCTCGCCTCGAACACGGCGAAAAGGAATGCCAATGCTGCAAGGCTCTTCTCGCCACCGGAAAGAAGGCTGAGATGGGAGATCTTCTTGCCGAGGGGCTGTGCCTGGATCTCCAGGCCAGACCGAGCATCATCGGGGTCGACCAGCCTGATGCGCCCTTTCCCGCCGGGGAAGAGGATCGAGAAGTACTTCTGGAAGCCCTCGGCCACCTCCCTGAAGGCGGTGTCGAAGCGGGCCTCGATCTCCTCGTCGAGAGCGGAGATGACCTTGCGCAGCTCGGCCCGGGACGACTCCACGTCTGACATCTGATCGCTCAGAAAATCGTGACGCTCTTTCAGCTCTGAGTACTCGGCCGCAGCCAGCGGGTTGACGGGGCCCAGACGGCGCAGCTCTGCAAGCCTCGCCTCGAGACGTGACTCGAGATCCTCATCAGCCTCTGATTCCTCGGGCTTGGCTGAATTCAGTGCGTCTTCAATCGTGGCATCGGCATCGCGACGGAGTCGCTCGGCGATGCTCTCTTTGCGGAGACGCAGCTCGGTGAGCCGGATGTCGATCGTCGAAAGCTCTTCTCGCGAGGCCTCGAGGACGCGTCGACTCTCTTCGTAGGACTTCCGCGCCGAATCCAGGTCGGCAAGCACCTCGCGGTTGTCGGTGCGGAGCTTGGCCTGGCGCTCGCGTAACTCGGCAATACGGCCCTCGAGCCGCTCGACTGCGGTTCGGGCACTGCGCTCCACCAGCTCGAGACGAGCGTCTGCTCCGACCGGAGCCGGTGAACCGAGGTCGAGTCGCTCCAGCTCCGCGTCGATCCTCAGGATGCGCTCCTCGAGGAGGGAGCAACGCTCGTCGATCGCACGCAGCCTCTCCGCGGCTTCCTGCCAGAGGGAACGGGCAACCTCGCGCTCGGCTGCAATCTCGATTCGTCGCGACTCGAGCTCTTCCCATGCCTGCATGCGCTCCGCCTCCTTGCCCTCCAGGGCGGTGAGACGGCGACGGAGCTCTACGGCCTGCTCGGCGCGCTGGGAACCGGTATCGCGGATCGACGTCATTCGCGACTCAAGACGCTCCTTTTCCGCGGCTAGCCCATCGACGGACTTCTTGAGCCGTCCCATAGCCTCTGTGCTCCCGGCCAACCGCGCCTCGAGCCGCTCGAGCTTCTCCAGCTCTTGTCTCTCAGTGTCGCGAGCTCGCTCGAAATCACGCTTCGCCGCGGTGTGCTGACACTCGGCCCTGGCGAGCTCGGTGCGTGTCCGCTCCAGCTCGACTTCGGCCCGCTCGAGCATGACGACTCCAGCTGCCTCAGGGTGGGCGATCCTGATCCCCGAAACGCTGATCAGATCTCCCTCAGGGGTGACAGCCCTCAGTGCGGGATGTTTCGAGATGAGTCTCCACGCCGAAGTCCAACCTTCTACCAACAAGACGTCACCCAGCAACCTCGAGGCGAGGTCTTCGTTGGCATCGGGGCCCAGCCGATCTACGAGGGCGTCCAGTCCGATCGAGTCAGCCACTTCGCGAGCCGGGACGGAGCCAGGCGACGCAGCGGTGACCACCGGCACTCCACCCATCCCCTCCGCTTTGAGTGACTCGACCGAGGCCTCCATGGATCCCACCGCATCGAATGCGACCGCGTCGGCCCAGGGACCCAGAGCCGCTTCAACAGCGGCTTCGAGACCGTCGGGCACGTCGAGACGACTTATCAGCGTGCCTAGCGAGCCTGGTCTCGCCTCGATCAGTGCTCGGGCCTCCTCGTCTATCTGGCCGGCAATGGCGGCCCTGATCCCATCGACCCGTGCTTCGGCCGCTGCCACCGCAAGGCGGGCTTCCGACCAGCGCTCCTCGGCTGCCGTCCAACGCTCCTGATCGCTCTCCCTGGCTTGGCGACGCTCTTCGTAGCTGCCTTGGATCTCTCCGATCTCGACATCTAGATCGCGGATCTCCTGGTTGAACTTCTCGACCTCGCCAAGCTCATCACGCTGTTGTGAGGTCACGACGTCGATCCGGTTGGCGATCGACTTCATCTCTCGCTCGTCGCGGACATTCGCCGACTCCAGAGAGCTCAGCTCCCCTCGTACTGCAGCAAGGGCACCTTCCGGCGAAAGGGCGTTCTGAGTGGCGATCGACTCCTGCTCCGACTCGAGGCGGCGAAAGCGCTCTTCGGCCCCCGTCGCTTCGTCGACGGCTCTGGGACGGTTGGCAAGAGATTCCTCCAGGTCGGCTGAGAGGCTCACACGCTCCGACTCGAGATCGGCGCGACGCTCAACGGCTGCTTGCCGCCGACCTGTCACGGCGCGTCCTCTCTCGTGTGCGATGGCCGCGATCCGACGTAGCCGCTCCGAGGTCGTTTCCAGCACCGCCGCCGCCGCGCTGTCACGCTCCAGGTCGTCACCAACGGTCCCGGCCAAGGAGGAAAGCCGCTCGACGTCTCCAGAGAGCTGCTCTATTCGATCCTGGTGCTCGGCAATGGACGACCTGAGGACGCCCTGTCGCTCGAGCGAGGCCGTCAACTCTGTCTCCAATGAGGCGAGCTCTCGACCGGACATGAAGAGGGTGAGGGCAGTCACCTCTTCTTTGAGGCCGTGATAGCGCTCGGCGGCACGTGCCTGGCGGCGTAGTGGTCGCATCTGACGTGTGATCTCACCGAGAAGATCGGTGAGCCGGACCAGGTCCTCATCGGTGCGTTCGAGGCGCCGTTCAGCCTTCTCCTTGCGCTTGCGATGTTTGAGAATCCCTGCCGCCTCCTCGATGACGGCGCGATGGTCCTCAGGGGTCGCGTTGAGCACCCTGTCGACCTGGCCCTGGCCGATTATCACGTGCTGATGGCGCCCGACACCCGAGTCGGAGAGAAGCTCCTGGATATCCAGGAGCCGGCACGGGACGCCGTTCATCTCGTAGTCGGAAGAACCGTCCCTGTAGAGGCGCCTTGTCAGGGAGACTTCTTCTAGATCGAGGTCGAGAGCCCTGTCGGAG
>QQVI01000186.1 GCA_003388545.1 Actinomycetota bacterium | reverse complement strand
TGCCAGATCCCGGGCTAGGACCGGGCAGAAGAGTGTCGAATCCGACATCAACATGATCCGGGAGGAGGCCGACCGCTTCGAGATCGAGGCCGTTCCCGCCTATGCGATATTCGCATCAGCACTCGATGGGATCTTCGAGATCAAGGCCCTCGCCCATCCCGTTCGGTCTCGGGCCGTCCTCGGTTCGCGCCCCTATCTCCGCCCCCTGCGCGCCGCACCGCGACCGTCGAAGACGGGAGTCATGATCGCGGACCGCTCCGAGGCCCGGGTGTTTGTCGGGTACGACGGTTCGATCCAGGAGCTGGGGAAACCGCTACGCACCGAGATCGGTAAATCGAACTATGGGGGATTCTCCGGCTACGAGGAGCGCACGGTTCGGGGGCGGGCCGATGAGATGTCTGCGAGGTTGTGGAGGGAGGCCGGGCAACGTCTTCTCGATCGGCACCTCGATGTGACGTTCGACTCGTTGCTCGTGGGCGGTCATGAAGAGACTCTCGAGGAGATCAAGGACCAACTTCACCCGTACCTCCGAGGGCTTCCACTCGGCTTCTTCCAGGTGAGTCCGTCCGAGGTGGCCATGACTCGAATCCGCTCTGAGATCGACGAGCAGAACCGTCGTCTTCGGGAGCAGCGAGAGAGGGACGTCGTTTCGAAGGTGATGGCAGCAGCCAAACGCGGGAGCGGCGGAGTGCTCGGCCTCGCCGAGGCTCTCCGCGCATCAAACGTCCAGGCAATATCCGATCTTGTTGTGGCCGGCTCTTTCACTCGACCTGGTGTCATGTGCCCTTCTTGTGGCTATTTGGATCGGGCGGCGGAGAAATGCCCGGTCTGTGCCAGCAGCATGCACGGTGTGCCCGACGTCGTCGCCGCCCTAATCGACGCGACCGTCGACGCAGGTGGAACCGTGCACCAGGTGGTTGTGGGCTCGGCACTCGATAGAGAGGGTGTGGGAGCCTTGACCCGCTTCGACGTTGGTGAGCTGAACTGATCCCCTCGAGATGCGCACACGCTTCGATGTGCGCTCACCCTGCGTTCCACTAATTTCACGATTGATGCATGTAGCCGCCCTCATCCTCGCCGCTGGCGGATCGCAACGCCTCGGCAGGCCCAAGCAACTCGAGCCATGGGGCGGTGGGACTCTCCTCGAGCACGTCATCCGTCAGACCACCGCCTTCCCGGTCGACGAGGTCTGGGTCGTTCTGGGCGCTCACTTCGACGAGATCATCGAGCGGATCGAGTTCGACGGCGCAAGTGTCATAGAGAATCCGGAGTGGGACGAGGGTATCGCCTCCTCTATCAGGGTCGGCCTCGACGCTTTGACCCAGCTCTCCAGGTGCGAATCGGCCCTGATCGTGCTTGGCGATCAACCCAACATCTCGCCGGAGATCGTTGAAGAGCTGCTCGTTTCCCATGGACGGTCGAAAGCCCCCGTCACCGTTCCCAAGTACCGCTACAACCGGGGCAACCCGGTGGTTGTGGATCGGTCGCTGTGGCCCCGCCTGATGTCGCTGGAGGGCGACGACGGGGCGGCACGGTTGTGGCAGGCCCACCCCGAGTGGATAAACGAGGTTTGGTTCTCGGAACTGGGCCCCCGCGACATCGACACGGATGTCGACGTCTCCGAACTGAAGCCCCGCAATTCCGCATAGTCTTGCCTACTCGATGTTGTCTAGTGTTGAACTCATGACCGCGTTTCGGAGTCACTCCTAAATGGCACGGATCGACGAAGTCGCGGGGGTGGGCGTGAAGCAAGCCACCCGCCTTCGCAAAGTAGGGGTCAGGACCAGCAAAGGGCTCATCGAGACGGCCTCGACCCGGTCCGGCCGCACCGACCTCGCCGCCAAGACTGGCATTCCTCCACGAGATCTGAAGAAGTGGGTCCACCATGCCGATCTCCTGAGGGTGAAAGGCGTCGGTGCCGAGTACGCCGAGCTGCTCGTGGCTGCCGGAGTCGATACCGTCCGCGACCTTCGACGGCGCAATGCCACGGCGCTCGTGGCGAAGATCATCTCCATGAACGGGTCGGAGAAGGTCGTGCGCAGACTCCCGACCGAGGCAATGGTGTCAGCCTGGATCGACTCGGCGGCCAACGTCGAGCCATCCATCGACAAGTAGTCAGCCCAGCAACGACTCCAGAGCTCTCAGCTGGCCCATCAAAGCCTCGAATTCCTCGATCGTGAGTGCCTGCGCACCATCGACGATGGCCCTGGGCGGATCGGGATGCACATCGATGAGCAGACCGTCCGCGCCTACTGCGAGGGCGGCTCGGGAGAGCGACGGGACGATGTCGGCTCTCCCAGATGCGTGCGACGGGTCGACCAGCACAGGGAGATGAGTCTCGGTCTTGAGCACGGGAACTGCCGAGATGTCCAGAGTGTTTCGCGTGGATGTCTCGAAGGTCCGGATACCGCGCTCCACGAGCACGATGTCGTGATTGCCACTGTCGTATATGTATTCGGCGGCATCGAGCCACTCACCGACGGTCGCGGTCCTGCTCCGCTTGAGCATCACCGGCTTTGGCTGGCTGCCCACCTCCTTGAGCAATACATAGTTGGCCATGTTGCGCGTCCCGATGCGGAGCATGTCGGCCACGGAGGAGACAGCCTCGACATGCCGGGGATCCACCACCTCGGCGACGAAGGGCAGTCCGGTCTCGGCGCGTGCCTCCACCAGTAGGTCCAAGGCCTCCTGGCCCAATCCCTGGAAGGCATATGGCGAGGTACGCGGTTTGTATGCGTCGCCTCGCAGGATCCCCGCACCCGCGCTCGCAACCGCCCGGGCTGTGGAGAGGATCTGGTCTCTCGACTCGACTGCGCACGGCCCTGCGATCACCGAGAAGTCTCCACCGCCGATAGAGACACCACCGACTTTGACCACGGAGCTCTCCGACTGGAATTCCCTGCCCACAAAGCGAAGCGATTTCATCTCTATCCACGAACGGTAGCCGTGCGCTATCGCTCCCGATTCTCCGGCCGCCAAACCTTGGTTACCATCGGGGCATGAGCGAAACGGCCGCCACCGGCGCTACCGAGGAGGGGTATACCCCACACATCGGCGAATCTCGCCAGTACTGGCGGGACATCATCCTTGGCGTGAACGATGGTCTTGTTTCAATGTTTCTCCTGGTCGTCGGTGTGGTCGGGGGCGGCCTTGCGAGCGGCGAGGTCCTCCTGACCGCCGTCGCCGGCGCAATTGCCGGCGCAGTCTCCATGGCCGCCGGTGAATACCTCGCAACCAAGTCGCAGGACGAGGTGCTCGAGGCCGAGCTCGAGCTGGAGAGGATCCACATTCGAGACTTCCGAGACGTGGAGCTCGGTCAGCTGAGGGAGATGTTCGCGGATATGGGCGTGGTGGAAGACGACCTCGACGGCGTCGTGGCGGCCTTCGACAGGTCTGATCTGGCGCTGCTCAACGCGATGAAGTCGCTCGAGTTCGGCGTCGTGGAGTCAGAGAGGAGATCTCCGTATCTTGCCATGGCCTTCTCCGGCGGGCTCTTCTTGGTGGGGTCCGTCCCGTCGGTGCTTCCGTTCGCCTTTATCGACAACCCCGGAACCGCGCTTGCGCTAGCAACCGTTCTCGCAATGGCCGGCCTTTTCCTGGTGGGTGTCACCAAGGCGAATGTGATTCAATCGAGTCGCGTCAAGGCCGGCATGGAAAACCTCGTGATAGCCGGTATTGGTGGGGTAATCGCCTGGTTTGTTGGCGATGTGATAGGCAACACCCTCTTGGGTTGAAGCCGATTTAGCCAGTACGCATCCCCTGCTTGCATAAGTTAGCGATTGCTGTATGCTAATGATTGTGAGCGATAGCAAGCAGTCGGATCTAGGGGAGTTCATCCGCCAGCAGCGGGAACGGGCGAACCTATCGCTGCGGAGATTGGCAGATGCAGCAGGCATCTCGAACCCCTATCTGAGTCAGATAGAGAGAGGGATCAGAAAGCCATCCGCAGAGATCCTCAAGCGGCTGTCTCGAGCTCTCGAAATTTCGGCCAACTCGATGTATTCGAAAGCCGGTTTGATCGACGATGACTTCGAGTCCCCGTCGGTCTTCGACGCGATCGACGCTGACGCGTCCCTTACGTCAGAACAGAAGAAAGTGCTGCTCGACCTGTACCGGACCATGAGCCGGGCAAACGGGCTGGCAGCTGAGAACGACCAAAGCAAGGAGTAGACATGCAGGCGAAGAACGTCCTGTACGCAGCCGTCGGCGCACCAGTCGTCGCTGCCAAGAAGGTCACCGACACTGTGGGTGACCTGAGAAACAGGTTCACCTCGGAGGCCAACGATTACAGCAAGGCCGCCGAGAAGGCCATGGAGTCCTGGGCCGCGGAGGGCGAGAAGCTCGTCACCCGTGTCGCGGACAACGAGAGAGTCGAGGAACTCGCCTCGCGGGTCGACCTCGATCAGGCCAGGGAGCAGGTCGGCAAGCTGCGCACGCAGCTCGAGGACATGCTCGACACCTGGCGGCAGTCCTTCCGTCCCGAGAAGACGGTGGAGAAGGTCGAAGTGACGGAGGCTGAGAAGCCCGCCGCCAAGACCTCTGCTGCCAAGAAGCCGGCCGCCAAGAAGCCGGCTGCCAAGAAGACCACGGCCAAGAAGGCTACGGCCAAGAAGCCGGCTGCCAAGAAGAC
>QQVI01000239.1 GCA_003388545.1 Actinomycetota bacterium | reverse complement strand
CTTCTTCGATAGTGGAGATCGGCGGACCATCCACGACTTGGGTGCGAACCTGGTCTCCCCAGGGCGCGGCAAACTTCTCCATGTGATCCGTCGCCAGCCGGAGGCGATGCTCCCGCGACGCAGACAATTCTTCGGCAAACAAGCCGGCGTCAGCGAGTAGGGGGTCGAAGCGAGCTGGAAGCGAGTAGAGCACTGTCACGTCAGCCTCGGGGAACTTCTCGAGCGCATGCTCCACAGCGACGCGCGACTGCTCGGAGAAGTCGACCGCGGCGATAACCCGCCTGTATGGGACTCTCGGTTGCCTGCGAACGATGAGCGTGTCCGTTTGGGACATCCTCGTCACCCGCAGCGCCACCGGCCCCACCGAGAAGTTGTCGATCGTGGACGAACCGAGGACGAGAAGCGGAGCCTTCTTGGCCCTCTGAGTCAGGGTCCAGGAGGGAGACCCGTTGACAACCTCCAGATCAACCGGGACCGAAGCGCGACTCCGAACCCAATCGGCGAGCTTCCTGGCCTCATCTCGCTCGTGGTCGCGTATCAGCTTGGCCAGTTCGGGCTCGATCATCGCCTCGGCCACAGGCTCGAGCACATGGATGAGCTGCAACTCGAGGTCCGATTCCTCCGCGAGCATTCGAGCGCGATCGGCGACGCGACGACCCATTGATCCCAGATCGAACCCGGCGACTATTGCCCGCAACTGTTCTCCATCCGCTGGCGGCCGATGGTAGTGCTAACGATTTCGACCGGACGGGTCGAATGGAGTGGAGCCGGCAAGAGCCGCTGGAAGCCGTCTCAGGTACTCCTCTCGCCCTATGACCACGGCCCCCATGCGTTGCAGGTGAGGGGTGAGCCACTGCACGTCGAGAAGACAATTCGACCCGTCGCTCAGCATCACAACCAGATGGACGAGAGCGACCTTCGACGCATCGCTCACCTCATAGAACATCGATTCCCCGGCAAAGAGCCCACCGACGGTGACGCCGTATAGCCCGCCGGCGAGCTCGCCTTCGCTGTCCCAGACCTCGATGGAGTGCGCCCAACCCAACTCGTGCAAACGGAGGTAGGCCTCACGAAGTTCCTCGGTTATCCATCCGTTTGGGCGCTCCGGGTTGGCGCAGGAGTCGATGACGGCTTCGAAGTCCGCATCGACGCTCAGCGTGAACCTCCGAGTGGACTGGCGCAGCGAACGGGTGATCCGCAGATTGTCCAGAGGCAGAATTGCCCGATCGATCGGCGACCACCACGCGAGTCGTCCGTCTGGCAGGTCCATGGGGAACATGCCCTTGCGATAAGCCTGCAAGATCGTTCCCGGCTCCAGGTCGCCTCCGACAGCAATCACGTCATCTTCGATGCCGCGTGGATCGGGTAGCTCGAACTTGGAGGGCATTGGCTCGACGGGCACACCCCGATTGTGTCAGAGAACCACCTGGCGTGTGGGCTGTCGCTCACTATTACCGTCACTCTCATGCGTGCATTGATCTGTGAGGAGTACTCAGGCATCGAGTCGCTGAGAGTCGGAGAGCTGGCGGAACCTGTGCCGACCCCCGGCAGTGCCTTGATTCAAGTCGAAGCGGCTGCCGTCAACTTCGCGGACAGCCTCCTGGTGGCAGGCCAGTACCAGATGAAGCCCGACTTGCCTTTCGCCCCCGGGTCGGAGGCGGCAGGTCGTGTCGTGGACACCGGCGGCATACCCGGTCTCGAAGAGGGTGACAGGGTCGCCGGTTTCACCGGTTTCGGCGCCATGGCGGAGCTCGCTCTCATACCCGAACACGGGCTGGTCCGCCTCGAGGACGCCACCAGCTTCGACGAGGGAGCGGCGATACCGGTGGCGTACGGGACTTCCTATCACGCCCTGGTCGACCGGGGCGAGGTCAAAGAAGGTGAGACTCTGCTCGTCCTGGGCGCAGCCGGCGGTGTTGGCCTGGCAGCAGTCCAGATAGGCAAGAAACTGAAGGCACACGTGATCGCGACGGTCTCATCCGACGAGAAGGCCGAGGTGGCGCGCGGCGGAGGGGCGGACGAAGTAATCAGGTATGACGAGATCGATCTCCGTAAGGGGATCGAGGAAGCTACCAATGGCTCCGGCGTCGACGTGGTTTTCGATCCCGTTGGAGGAGAGGCCACGGAGGCTGCGCTGCGAGCTACGAGGTGGGGAGGCCGACTACTCGTAATCGGGTTCGCCTCGGGAACCATCCCATCGATTCCGCTGAACCTCACCCTTGTCAAAGGGAATTCGATTGTCGGCGTGTTCTGGGGGCGTCACTTCATGGAAGACCCGCAGGCAGAAGCGGAGAATCTTGCAACGATCATGGATTGGGTGCGCGAAGGCTCGCTGCGGCCACATGTGCAAAGAAGCTTCGACCTGGAGCAAGGAGCCGATGCACTCCGCTGGGTAGCGGAGAGGAATGCAATCGGGCGCGTGATCATCAATCCATGACCGACTTCGTAGTCATAGGTGGTGGCATAGCCGGTGTGTCCGCTGCGGCGAACCTGGCTCCGCATGGCTCGGTGGCCCTTCTCGAGAGCGAGAGGTCCCTGGCGTTTCATACCACCGGGCGCTCTGCCGCCCTCTTCATCGTCAACTATGGAGGGCCTGGTTCGAGGCCGCTGGCACACGCCAGTCGAGGCTTCTTGGAGAATCCTCCCGAGTACGCCGCCGATTCCCCTCTGCTCACCGGCCGTGGCGCACTGTGGGTCGCCCGACCGGAGGACATCGGCGAGTTGGCCCGACTCGCTCGCGAGGGAGCGGAATCCGGCGCCGACTCCGATGAGCTGAGCCCTGAGGAGGTCATGCGCCTCGTCCCCATCATGCGTCCCGAGCACCTGGGTGGCGGGCTCTATGAGGAGACGGCACGTGACATCGATGTGGCAGGGCTCCATCAGGCATTCGTGAGGGTGTTGCGCCGGCACGGTGGAGAGATTCATCTCGATGCCCCGGTGAAGGCCATCGAGCGAAAGGGAAGTGGTTGGTTGATCGAGACGCCGAACCAGTCTCTTCACGCCGATGCGATAGTGAATGCGGCAGGCGCTTGGGGAGACGAGGTGGCGTCCCTCGCCGGCGTGGTGCCCATCGGGCTCCAGCCCATGCGCCGCACCGCCTTCATGGTTCCGGGCTCTTCTGACTTCGAGTCCTTCCCGATGGTCGTAAGCGTCGGCCACGACTACTACTTTCGACCCGACGGAGTTCAGCTGTTGTGTTCGCTATCCGAGGAAGAGCCCTGCCACCCATGCGACCCGAAGCCTCGCATGGAGGATGTCGCGCTCGCAATAGAGCGGATAAATGAGGCTACGACCCTGGACATCAGGTCGGTGAACTCCCAATGGACGGGGCTTCGAACCTTTGCACCCGATCGCGATCTCGTCATCGGAGAGGACCCGACCGCCCCTGGCTTCTTCTGGCTGGTCGGCCAGGGTGGGACCGGGATCATGACCTCACCCGGCTACGGCAAGCTCGTCGCCAGTCAGGTGATCGGCGAGGATCTTCCGGAAGACCTGAGGTCAGCCGGCGTGAACCCCGACATCACCTCACCCGCGCGCTTCAGATCTTGAATCGCGGAGGTCGTGGCCGTCGACGGAATTGACTTCGAGGCTGCATGGAGTCGCTCTCGTCAATACCCCGTGCAGCGTCGACTACGAGGACATCGGTCTGGATCTCGACTCAGCCGGTCACCGCACCGTTGCTGGCCGACCCGACCAGCCGGGCATACTTGGCGAGCGCGCCGTATTCGTACCTGACCGGCGCCGGCTTCCACTCCTTCCGACGTCTCTCCAGCTCGGCGGCGTCGACAAGAACGTCGAGAGACCGGTTGGGGATGTCGATCTTGATCCTGTCGCCCTCTTCCACCAGACCGATGTTGCCCCCGACTTCCGACTCCGGCGCGACGTGTCCGATGCAGAGCCCGGTGGTGCCGCCAGAGAAGCGGCCGTCCGTCACCAACATGACGTCCTTGCCCAGTCCGGCACCCTTTATCGCAGCCGTGATCTGGAGCATCTCCCTCATGCCGGGCCCACCCTTCGGGCCCTCCGTTCGGATCACCACCACGTCTCCGTGCTCGATCTGATGGTGAAAGAGCGCATCCAGCGCATCCTGCTCGCCATCGAAGACACGCGCGGGGCCTTCGAAGACCTTGGTCTCGATACCCGCCACTTTGACGACGGCTCCCTCCTCGGCGAGCGAACCCCTGAGGATCGCAATCCCTCCCTCGGGAGCGAGAGGAGCGGACACGGGGGCGATCACGTCCTGGTCGGTGGGAACACTCACGTCGGCGACGTTGGATGCAAGTGTCTCGCCCGTCACCGTGAGCACATCGCCTTCGAGGAGGCCTTCGTCGAGCAACGCTCTCAGCACGATTGGAACACCACCGATGCGATCGACATCGACCATGTGGTAGCGGCCGAAAGGCTTCAGATCGCCGAGATGGGGAGTTCGACGGGAAATGCGATCGAAGTCGTCGATCTCCAGGTCGACACCCACTTCATGGGCAATAGCGAGGAGGTGGAGCACGGCGTTGGTGGAACCGCCAAGCGCCATCACGGTCGTTATCGCGTTCTGAAAGGCAGGTGGTGTCATTATCTGCCGAGCAGTGATGCCGGCCTCTAGCAAGGACATGACAGCTTCGCCGGATTGCCGGGCGTAATCGCGCAATCTCGGG
>QQVI01000139.1 GCA_003388545.1 Actinomycetota bacterium | reverse complement strand
CCAACGCCCGACCACGTATCCAGGTCGAAGGAACCAGACGACTCCGATATTCGATATCCCGTTGTCCCACTGACTGTGAGAGGTGTCCGCGGCTCAACGATCTCACCTGCATGTTGCAGGCTGAGGAAGAAGGCTGATCCGTCACCGATGACTGTTGCAGAGCCACCGCCATCGACCAGCACTGCCGTCGCTTCATCGATGCCGATGCCGAACGCGTGGGGTGCCCACCCGTCCTCGATGATCCGCGCCATGAAGCCCACCAATCGTCCCATACGGTCACGTTCGGTGAAATGCGAATCGGTGATGACGCCCTCCAGCATGGGCACGCTCACCAAGTCACGGTCGAGGTGCACATAGCGGTTGTAGGGGTTCGCAAGTACCTCGTCTGAATAGACGGTCCCCTTCTTCGCGGAGAAGAGGAATTCTCCAAGTACCGCCAGACCGGCGCTCGTTCCGCCCAGCGGAACGCCTGCTGCCACCTTCTCATCGATGATCTCGACTACCTGGGTTCCGGACCACTGGGAGACATAGTCCCACTGATCCCCACCAGCGATGAAAATCAACTCCGCACCGCCGAGAACCTCGGCAACGACCGGAGACTCGGCCGACCTCCGGTCTGGAATCACCAATGTCTCCACCGAATCGACCGGGGCAAGCTCAAAGAGGTAGTCGTTGTAGCCGTCTGCGCCAGTGGCTCGTATCACCACGACATCTCCGCCGTCGGCGAGAGAGAGGAACTCGACGAACGCCTCATCGACGTCGGGACCGCCTCCTGCGAGCATCAGCCCGAAGTTGGGATTGGTAACGGCATCACTGCTGCTGCCAGTGACGTAGTGCTCGACCCGATCGCGGCTGGGTCTCTCCCGAGCCGATACGGGAATGGCCGCAGCCAATACGACGACGGTCGCGAGCGCGGCAATCAGCGTTCGTCTGCGATTCATGACATCCTCCCTGGTCAGGGAGCGATCATAGGCATATAGGGTGACAAGGGCCTCATCGGAAGTCGCGCGACTTGACCGTTTGAATCCCTATCGGTTCGAAGTCTCTGGCAACGATGTTCGTGACTCCGTCGTTGAATTCGAGCCTGCCGTGTATCACCAGCGCTGGGCTCTTCCTGACCACCTGGCGATGGGTGGCCCATACATCAGGGAGCACGACGATGTTCAACAGGCCGGTCTCATCCTCCAGGTTGAGGAAATGGACACCCTTCGCCGTCCCGGGTCGCTGTCGATGGGTAACCACTCCCGCCACCTTGACCCGGGCACCGTGGCGCTGCAGATCCAGTGCCTCCGCCGCGGTCATGCAGTCGCCCAGGCGATCGCGAACGAAACTCATCGGGTGACGACCGGAGACCCCGGTCGACCAGAGGTCGGCGCGATGCTCTTCCTCCTTGCTCATGCCTGACAACTCTGGTGACTCCACACCAGGGGACAAAGCGAGTCGCCCCGGATCGATCTCGGCAAGAGCACCCGCCGCCCATAGACCCTCCCTCCTACCCAGGCCCACAGATGAAAGTGCCCCTGACGCGGCCAGACCTTCGAGCGCATCAACGTCGAGCCCGGTGCGGAAGGCCAGATCCTCAGGAGACTCGAAGGCGCCGCCGAGAATCCGGGCTGCTTCGATCCGTGTGATCTCCTTCTCACCCAGGTTGCGCACGTAGCGCAGGCCCATCCTTACCGCCACCGCCGGCCTGATCGGGTCGTCGACATGACCTCTGCCCCTCCTCCAGCTCTCCCCCAGGTAGCTGACGATGTCCTCCGTGTCTGCTTCTGCCGCCTCGATTGTGCAGTCGTGCCAGGAGGTATTGACGTCTGGCCCGAGAATCATGACACCGTGGCGCTGCGCGTCCTGGACCAGCGAATTGGGGCTGTAAAAGCCCATGGGCTGGGCATTGAGCAGGCCGGCGAGGAACTCCGAGGGGTAGTGGAACCGCAGCCAGACCGACATATAGACGATGTAGGCGAAGCTGACCGAATGACTTTCCGGAAAGCCGAAACTGGCAAAGCCCTGGAGCTTCTCCCAGATCTCGTCTGCTGCAGCACCAACGATCCCATTGGATGCCATTCCCGAATAGACCTCGTCACGAAGCCGTCCCATCGCCTGCTCCGACCGTTTGTGGGTCATTGCCTGACGGAGTCTGTCGGCCTGTCCCCCATCGAACCCGGCACAGACCCGGGCCAACTCCATGAGCTGCTCCTGAAAGATGGGAACACCAAGGGTCTTCTTCAGTATGGGCTCAGCCAGCGGATGGGGATACCGAACCGGCTCGTCGCCATTACGCCTCCGTAGATAAGGATGAACCGACTGGCCCTGGATCGGACCAGGTCGAATCAAGGCGACTTCGACTGCCAGGTCATAGAAGGTCTTCGGCTTCATCTTCGGCAGAGTCGCCATCTGGGCGCGGGACTCGATCTGAAACACGCCGACGGTGTCTGCCCGGGTCATCGAGCGATACAGAGTCGGTTCCTGCGGGATACGGGCCAGATCGATGTCAATACCGTGATGATCCTCGATCAGGTCATGAGTGAGGTGGAGGGCGTTGAGCATCCCAAGACCAAGTAAGTCGAACTTGACGATTCCCACGGCAGCCGAGTCGTCCTTGTCCCACTGGATCACGGTCCGCCCTTCCATGCGACCCCATTCCAGGGGGACGACCTGCCAGAGGGGTCGGTCAGCGATGACCATTCCCCCCGAGTGAATGCCGAGATGGCGGGGGTAGCCGTCGAGGCGCCAGCAGATGTCGTAGATCATCTCTGCGGTCATCCCCTCGGGGAGAGCAGCGTCGGAATCGCGCAGCCGGGAAGGGTCCCGGGTATCGACGTATTGGCTCAGCCCGTCGACCTGCGCCTGTGTGAACCCGAACGTCTTGGCCACGTCCCGCAAGACCGATCGGGCTCGATATGTGATCACGTTCGCCACCATTGCTGCCCGCTCCCGCCCGTATTTCCGGTAGCAGTACTGGATGACCTCCTCCCGTCTGTCGGCCTCGAAGTCGACGTCGATGTCCGGCGGCTTTCCCCGCTCCTCCGACAAAAACCGCTCGAAAGGAAGGTGAAGCCTGATTGGGTCCACCCTCGTGAGCCCGATACACCTACATACGGCCGAATCGGCTCCGGACCCGCGGATCTGGCAATAGATGTCCTGGCTTCGGGCGAAGTCGACGAGGTCTTTGACTACGAGGAAGTACCCGGCAAAGCCGAGGCGGCTGATGATGTCCAGCTCATGGCGCAATCTTCGTCTCGCTTCCGGGCTCACCCCGTCATCCGATCCCGGATAGACATCTCGTGCTCCCTCCCAAGTCAGCGCCTCCAGATACTCCATCTCATCTCGAAAGTGTCCGGGCATGGGGAAGTCGGGAAGTCGCGGCGCCATGAGGCCGAGGTCGAAGGCCAGGCGCCTCCCCAGCTCGAGGCTTCGGGCTACTGCACCGGGATACGGCCGGAACCTCTCAACCATCTCACCGGCCGTCTTGAGATACCTCTCGTCGGTTGCGGGCCTGAACCCATCGGCAACAGCAAGTGTGCGCCGGCCCCCGATCGCCGCAAGGACTTCTGAGAGATAGGCATCAGATCGCTTGTGGTAGTGCACCTGGTTGGTGGCCACGGTCGAAAGTGCCAGCTTTCCCCCCACCTCCCACATGAGGTCATTCCTTGCGTCATCTTCGGGCATGCCGTGATGCCAGAGCTCGAGATGGAGTCGCGTCCCGAAGAGATCTTTGAGGCGCGCAGTCTCCCGGATCGTCGCGGATAAGTCGCCGCGTGCGGCAGCCCGAGGGACGGCACCCGCATGACATCCGGTGAGAGCGTGGACATCGCGATTCTCAGCTGCTTCCGCCAGGTCTTCCCATGCGTAGATCGGATGATCCTTCTCCCCTCGTAGCTGTGCCCTGGTGACGAACCGAGACAATGATCGGTAGCCGGATGGCGATCCGGCAAGGAGCACGAGATGATCGGTCTCCGGGAGATCGGTCGGTTTCGTACCGTGTGCCCGGACACTTCGCCCTCTGCGGAGCCGACCCTGCGCCCCCTTCGACCTGGCGTATCGATCGCGATCCCACTTCTCTGCGTCGGAGACGGGGTCGGAATGTGAAGCAGCCTTCTCCAGCCCCACCTCCACTCCATAGATCACCGGGAGTCCGGTGGCCTGAGCCGCCTGCCAAACCCGGGACACGCCATAGAACCCGTCATGGTCGGTAACGGCAAGAGCCTCATACTCGAGATCGATTGCCATCTCCACGAGATCCTCGGGATGGGAAGCACCGTCGAGAAAGGAGAAGTTGGTATGGCAGTGAAGCTCCGCGTACCCAGTCACCCGTTCCACTATATCGAACATATGTTCGAGTTGTTCAAACTAGCCGCAAGATGCGAAACCGATCGAGGAGAATGAGGGTCGAACATCCATGAGGGCGCTCCAGAACACAATCACGTCGGCTCGCAAGATCGCAGAAGCCACCCCGGCGACCCGAAACCGCTACGTAGACCTGCTTCGCGCGCTGTCCATCCTCGTCGTGGTCTACGGGCACTGGCTCATGGCCGCACCCGAAGTCATTGGTGGTGAGATCCGAATAGGGCACGCCCTCACCGACATTCCCTGGACACGCGGGCTCACCTGGGTGTTGCAGGTGATGCCGGTGTTCTTCTTCGTGGGCGGCTTCTCCAATGCACT
>QQVI01000016.1 GCA_003388545.1 Actinomycetota bacterium | reverse complement strand
CGATCCGGCCGACGTCGTCGCCGCACGGGCTCCCCGCACCAACGGCAAGATCTCGATCGGCGTCCTCGGCGGAGCGAGCCATCGCAAGGGCTTCGACCTGCTCCCCGACACGATCGAGTTGATCGATGACGACCGCGTCGTTTGGGACCTCTACATCTCTTCGGTGGTCGAGCCGGGCATGGAAGCGACGTGGGAGAGACTCGACGGGTTCCCCGAAGGCAGGGTCCGACTCCACGAGAAGGTGTTCGACGTCTCTCAGGTCTATGCCAAGCTCGACATCGTCTATTGCCCTTCGCGAAACGAGTCGTTTTGCCGGGTCGCAGCAGAGGCGATGCTCAATGGCATCCCGGTCGTGGGAAGCGACATCGAGCCGCTCCGCAACCTACTCGGCGATGATGAAGCAGGTCTCGTGTTCCGTGTGGAGAATGCCGAAGAAGCCGCGGATTCCCTGAGAAGACTCATCCACGACGAAGGACTCCGGGCTCAGCTGGGCAGCGTCGGCAAGGAGCGATCCTCCAAGTTCCACCCAACGGCCATCGCCGGTCAGTTACTCGGGCTCTACGGGACAGGGGCCTGACGCGGGCCCAACCGGTTACTCGTCGAAGGGGTCGAAGTCGTCGGGGTCTGGAAAGTCGACTGCGATGCGCGCCTGTGTGTCGGGGAGCTCGTCAGGGATCTCGGCGTCGGGGCTTCCGATCAGCCCGACCATCGATCCGACGACAACCCGCTGCCCTTCTTCGACTGCCCGCTTTCGCATGACCATTCCGTTCTCTGCGGATGTGAGCCGGATCAGGACCGCTCCCCTGCCCTGTCGGTGATCCAGGCCGTCGTTGACCTTCCGCTTGCGGAGCAGCGAGGTCGAGCCCAGGAGAGACGCGCGTTTGGTTCGACGGAGACCCACGATCTCATCAATCGAGATGTCGCATATGACGGTCCCGAACTCGAGAGGGTCCCCTTCTTTCACGTGCCATGACGCCAGCTCTCCACCTCGGAAAGCTGCGTACGCTTGCGGCACCGTTATCTGTAGGAGCATCTAACCCGCCTCTCTTCCTGGTTCGGCCACATCGGAGCTCTCCTTGCCACGGGACGGTAAGACCGACATGAGCCTCTTTCCCTGCCACGCGATGGCAGCACCCGCCACTCTGACTCTGGTTGAGATGCTAGGCGATGGAGCCAATACCTCATACCCCAGGTCCCGAAGATGATCACCTGCAATGGCGTCGAACAGAGACAAGTCGCTCTCGGAGATCTCCTCGGCCCAATCGCGGAGCTCCCCTCCGACGGGCTTGGCTAGGTTCTTGAACGCCTCGGGGTCCTTGGTCTCTGAAATGAACTCACGGCCGCGCTTGTGAAAGTCGAGCATCGGCTCTTCGAACTCGAGGCCGAGAAACGCACATAGCTTTCGCGTCACGCTCTCCGGGTCCTCGACCAATTCCTCATAGCGAGCTTCGATATAACGATCCGGTCCTAGATCCCTCCCGGCCTCCCGCCCCCGGCTGACACGGCTCTTCCAGTGGTTCGCCGCCTCTGCCATGGTACGAGGCCCCCATTCAGGACGTTCGAGATACGAGAGAGCAACGGCTCTGCCGTCTCTGATTATGTGGACAAACTTTGACTCCGGGAACAGAGTCGCGATCAGCTCGATGTGGCTGACACTCCCCGGCGTCTTGTCCCCATAGAGCTCTTTGCCTTGCTCCCGGGCATACAAAGAGAACACAGCCCTCACCGCGTCGGCGTATGTGCGGGGCCGGCTCGAGTCGAGGACCTTGCGGACCGAATCCTCATCGAGACCTTGCCTGCGGAAGTTCGAGTCTCGAAACAAATCGGTCACGAACGCTTCTTCGTCGAAGCCGCCAGTGGTCTCGTACCGGGCCCGTTGTTTCGCCATCGGCCCGATGAAGTGGGCTTCGTGGGTCACCGCGAGACGGGAGTGAGCATCGAAGATGTTGCGAAAGAGCGTGGTGCCCGATCGGCCGCAACCCACGAAATGAGGGAACACCTCAGCGCTCACGCTGCCATCCCTCCTCACTCACCCCCAAGTCCAAGGATCGCTCAGACGAAGTCGACTGCTTTCAAGATACGGTGCACCTCGGCCCCGATTGGGCCCATGCGGTCTACGGGGAAGTGTGCGAAGTCGACCTGCTCCTCCACGCCCATGTTCTTCAGGATGCGATCGATGTCGACGATCGGGAAATTGAGCTCGGCCGACAGTTCGGCAAGGGCGATCGTGAACTCCCGTCGGCGAGCCGCGTGGGCCGTCTTGACCAACTGGTAGTTGTGGGTCGGGTTTGCGGGGTCGAGCGCCAAGGCGTTGTAGAACATGACTTCGGCCCCGAGTCGGCTTCGAATCTCACCGACGAGACGGGTGGTGTTCTTCCGGAACTCCTCTTCGCTCAAACGGCCGATTCGCTCGAAGTTCTTGCGGAACCACTCGACCGTGTCGAGGTCCTTGAGAACCCGGCCAAGATCCTGGTTCAGCCACCAGCCACCCGGATCGATGATGAAGCCATGCTCCTTGTGCCTGTACATCTGACGGGTCTCGTCCGTGCCGATCGCCATGACCACCACGTTCTTCGGGAATTCCCCCGCCTCAGGCATCTGCGGCACCCTGAAGGTCGGGTCGAAGAATGTGGGCGCGAAGTAGTGCTCGCTCAGCTTGAGCATCTCCATCGTCTCGGCAACCTGATCCATGTCAACTCCGTCCAGAGTCTGAAGGATCTGGTCTGATCTGTTGCCTCCCGTGCCCCAGATATGCCGTGCGATTGCAACCGTGCCCTTGATCCCCTCTCTCATGAGAGGGGCTGCAGTGAACACAGAAGGAAGATCGCAACCTCCCTTGAGCAGGATTCCTCGACGCGGCTCGGGGAAGTCCTCGGACTCGGAGACGACCACCGATCGGTGACCGCTCCACTGGACCCAGCCGGGGCCCTTCTCTTTCTTGACCTCGGTATGGATCTTGTTGAGATACTTCTCCTTGACCCAATTCTCGATCTTGGTGTCTTCACCAAAGACCGTCCTCCAGGCCTTCAGCGAAAGTGTTACGGGCTTAGACAATGGCATTAGACGTGCTCCGGGTCGGTGGACGTGTTGGCTACAACTCTCATGGGCGGCGACTCCGTGAAGTCGGTGTCAGGAACCACCTCATCGGTGGGCTCAGTCGTTATGACGGCCAAGGTGTCACCTACGGCGAAACGATCGCCGGGCTCGGTGAGTATCTTCCCGACCGTACCGCTCTCGGCGGCCGTCAGTGTCACGTTGAGCAGCACCTTGCCCTCTCTGCTCTCCAGCTTGCTCTTGAGGTTCTTGCGTCGACGACCTGCAAGGAGGGTCGCTCGCGCCGTTCTCCGCAGCGCGGCGAAGTCGTCGTAGGCGATGGTGCACACTTCGTCCCCGAAGCCGATCTCATCACCCTCGGCCTTGTGCCACTTCTTCAGCGATCCGCCACGCAGGGACGGGTCCGTGTTGGGGACTTCGAATCGAAGAATCACGATCCACCCCCGGCGGCAGCACCCACTTGCTCCATGATTGGTCGGTCGTCGAGGAATCCGTAGTCCTCGACGATCCGGACGATCTCTTCGAGGATGGTCTGACATCCGACCTCGCTATAGCGAGCAGCACCCACGACAGCGCGATCCCCGCCTGCTTCAGCAATCTTGCGGTCGACATCGACGATCGAGATGCCTTCGTCATGAGAGACACCGATGAGCATGAGGTTCAGGCGGTGGCCCCGCAAGGTCCACGGTTGCTCCTCGACCCCGTGATAGGTGAACACCGGGTTGGATGGGTCCAGTGTCGAGACGTTTGTCACGAGAATGTGGGCGCCCAGCTCCTCTTTGATCCGTCGGATGGCGGCCACGAGGTCGGCGCGAACTGCAGCCACATCGTCATCGGGGTTGTCGAGCCCTTTGAGCCGCTCCATCTCGGCTGCGAGTGACAGAATCACGATGTCCGGCGAGCCGGCCGTTATCTCCCCTCCACCGAGGAGGCTTGACACGCCGGAGAAATCTTCGACTACCACTTCATAGACGGTGTCAGCCGACACCTCTGACAGGCTCTCTTTGAGCCCCTTCTCCAAATACTGCCCGCCGTCGGCCTTGGACAACACGACATCGCGCAATCCCTCAGCGTCCTTGACGACGAACTTCAACACCTGTTCGGAACTCATCGAACCCCCCGAATAAGCAAACTCCCGGGAAAATCCGGGCCTGACCGCCCCAATATTCCCGTCCACATTCTCACTAGAGAGTAACAGGCGTTGCGGATAGGTCTACCAAGAGATCCTCTAGCCCCCCGACACGGGCGTGAGACGGTGTCTGAGCCCTCTGCGCAACCACCATGCCCAGGACAGTGCGCGGCCCGCAGCCGAGATCTTCCCGGTGCGCAGGCGGTTCTGGGCAACACCCGAGATTCGGGCGATCTGGAACACATCTATCGCCCAACGGTCTTGGTCGGTGTCGAGCTGGTCGGGCCCGGTCTCCCGATAGCCATCGAGGAAGTCTCCCTGTGCGCGTTGCAGCCGCGCCAGGTCATCACCGGAGCGCGGTGCCCGCTCACCCAGCAATGCTCGATGCAATTCCATGAAGAAAGACCCCAGGTCGCGATGCACGTAGTCGTACTTCTTGACATGTGGCGGATCGAGCAGGACAAGCACCTCGCGGTCGACCAGCAGGAAGTCGTTCGGAGAGAATCGGTAACCGCGTGACCTCGTCA
>QQVI01000295.1 GCA_003388545.1 Actinomycetota bacterium | reverse complement strand
CGCGTCCAAAGTGGGGCAGACGATAACCAGTCGGCGCCGGTTTCCGCCTACGGTGCTGACGAGCCGTTGGGAGATCATCGTGAGCGAAGAGCAGCCGGAAGGGCAAGAGCCCAAGAAGAGCGGATCAGCTATCGGAGTCGGTATCGCGATAGGGACCGGTGTCGGCGCAGCCCTGCTCGCTGCCACCGGCGAGGAGTACTGGCTCGCGATAGGCATAGCGGTAGGTGCAGCCATCGGAGCCGTCGCCTCAGATCGTCGTGGCTAGCCCTAGCCGCATGCCTCCGAACTGACGTCGAGATTCGTCACCGGCCCCTCCCAGGACCCCGAGAGGACGTCTGCCACGGTCTCTTGGATCCTCGGCACGTCGGCAGCCTGCAGACCCGTTCTCGTATATGTGTCGGTGCGGTAGTCGTTGTCGAAGCCGACGAACGTGATTTGCTCAGACTGGATGCTGGGCAGGAAGTTGATGAAGAATGGGAGTCGGTTTGACGGGATGTCCGTTGAGACTCTTCGTTCGATGACGTCGAGTATCCCGATGAGGCCACTCATCACGCGGTATGGGTTGGCTGCGGCCAGGACCGACGCAACGAGACACCTCTGACGGGCCATGCGTACGTAGTCGTTGGACTCGGTCCGGCTGCGCGCGTAGGCGAGAGCATGGGCCCCGTCGAGGTGTTGGACCCCGGGGCTGAAGGTGATCATCTCGTAGTCCTCCGGATGCTCGTAGTAGAGGGGCGCCACGAAGGCAGCAGACGGATTGACCGTTACACCCCCCAATGTGTCGACCAGCTCGGCGAACCCCTGCATGTCTACGAGCAGGTAGTGATCGATCGGCATGCCGATGGTTGTGGAGACGATGTCTCGCACGGCCGTGACACCGGGATCCGAACCTTCGAATCTGTCAGCGTTCTTTCGCCCGTATTCGTATGCCTCGTTGAGGATCCCTTTGCTGGTGCCGAAGAATTCCGTTCCGTCCGAGAAGGCAAGTCCGGCCATGTTCCTCGGCAGGCCGAAGATTGCGGCCGAGCCGGTGACGGTGTCCACCGTCGCAACCATGACGGTGTCGGTCCGCAAGCCCTTACGGCCGGGACCGGCATCACCACCGAGCAGGAGAAATGTGATGCGAGGTGCCCCGAGCGGCAGTGTGGTGGTTGTAGTCGTCGAACTGGTTGGGATCGTCCATGGCGCAGCGAGAGGTGGCGGGGGCTTGGTTGTCGTGGTCGTGCTGCTGATCGCCACGAAGGACGGTGGTGGAGACGCCACTGGCTCCGTCGGGAAAACGGTGACGATCGTGGAACGCGCTTCGAGCCCGACGTAGGCGAAAGCCGCATGGGGGGCAATCGTGAATATGACGAGGGCGACTAGCCCGAACCGAAGCAGCTTCCCGTCGGCTCGTCGCCACGCGTCGGTCACCGACAGGAGCCGGATGAGCCCGAATACGACATTCACTCCGACGAGGACCAGGACTAGGTCGGGGTTCGTGATCATCGCGAGGAGCCCTTGTGTTTCGGTGTTCACCACGCCCCAGGCCACCAACACGACCGTCGTCGCCGAAGTCAGGACGAGCATCCAGCCTGCAGCCTTTGCCCCGGTGAGGATCTGACCGAACCCAGGAACGAACGCCGAAGCCAGGCCGGCGACAACGGGGGAGCGGCGTTTTCTACTCACAGTTCTATAACGCCGAGCTGGAGACGCTGGGTTCCAGTGAGCCCGGCTCTCGTTCGCTTACCCTGGCGTGCCAGATTGAAACGCGGAGGAAAGAGACATGGCGACATCCGGCGGTACGAAGGCGATCCTCGCGGCGATGATCGCCAACGGTGGGATTGCCATTGCCAAGTTCGTCGCATACCTGGTAACAGGCTCCGCGTCGATGCTCGCGGAGTCGGTCCACTCGGTGGCCGATACCTCCAACCAGGGCCTCTTGCTCCTTGGAGGCAAACAGGCGAAGAAGATCGCAGATGACGAGCACCAGTTTGGCTATGGACGCGAACGGTACTTCTGGGCGTTTGTCGTTGCTCTTGTCTTGTTCACTCTTGGCGGGCTGTATTCGCTGTACGAGGGCGTCGACAAGTTGAGACATCCACATGAGATCTCATCTCTGGGCTGGGCGATCGGTGTTCTGATCGTGGGACTGGTCCTGGAAAGCTTCAGTCTGCGCACGGCCGTTGTCGAAGCGAGGAAAGTCAAGGGCGACCGCCGGTGGTGGGACTATGTCCGGCGCTCCCGGTCACCAGAGCTGCCGGTGGTGCTTCTCGAAGACATCGGGGCACTCGTTGGCTTGTTGATAGCCCTCGGCGGCGTGACATTGGCGGCTGTCACCGGCGATCCAGTATGGGACGGGGTCGGCACCGTGGGGATTGGCATTCTGCTCCTGGTCATCGCATCCGTCCTCACAGTCGAGATGCGGTCGCTATTGATCGGAGAGGCGGCCACCCAGGAGAACATCGCCGCAATCATGAAGGCGGTCCGAACCAGCCCGGGTGTTGTCAGGGCGATCGATGTCAAGACTCAGCATGTCGGTCCAGAGGAGCTCTTGGTTGCCGGGAAAGTGGAGTTCGACGCGGGTCTCGACATGGCCGGTATCGCGGACGCCATTGACAGATGCGAGTCGGCGATTCGGCAGGCTGTGCCGATCGCAACCCGGATCTATATCGAGCCAGATATCTATGACCATGATCACGAGCCGACGCCGGATCTCGCAGGCGACAGTGCGCATTGAGAGGGGAGTGGCTCCAATGTGAGAACGGGGCGGCTTGCGCCGCCCCGTTCCGGTGGTCTTCGAGACCACTTCTTCCTTGGGAGGAGGAAGCCTGTCGGCCGTTGCCTACAGGTTCGAGTTCGCTCGAGCGAACTTCGCTGTTTGTTGTCGCTCAGGCTCACTGGTGGAACCTGGCTCCCACTTTGTACCCACACGAAGTGAACGGGGCGTTAACTGGGGTCGAACAGACGGCGAAGACTGTCCAGTCCGTGTGTGATCAATCTCCGCCATGAGCATCGTCGGGCGATGCCTCTGGGTGGACCGATCTGAGCCGGTGGACATGGCGGCCCGGCACGGGCATGTGGGCCGGGTCGTCGAGAAACATCTGACCTTCGCCGACATGTAGGAGCGCTTGTCCGTAAGCCTCGGCGAGGTTTTCTCCCGTGAGCGCCTCATCTGGCGGGCCCGACGCGACCACGCCGCCTGCAAGCAACAGGACGTGGTCGGCGATCATCGCCTCGGAGAGATCATGCGTGGTCATGATCACCGTGCAGCCATCCTCTATCTCGGCGTGGATCACGTCGTCTATTGCCCTCGCCGCGGCAAGGTCGATTCCGGTGAGAGGCTCATCCAACAGCAGGAGGTCGTGGTCCTGAGCGATGCCCTGGGCGACGAAGACCCTCTGTCTTTCACCGCCGGAGAGGTTGCGGAGGTGTCTGTTTCGTAGGCCGATGATTCCCGTGCGGGCCATCGCTTCTTCGATCGCCGCGCGATCTTCCGCGTCGAGGCGGCGGTGCCACCCTTTCGAGGCGAAGCGGCCCATGCCCACCACTTCGGCAACCGAGATCGGGAGCGAGTCGTTCACCTTGGTGGTTTGCAGCACATATGCCACTCTCTCGGAGCCAATCTCCCTTGCCGGGACGTCGATCGATCCCGACATGGGCTCGAGCAGGCCGGCGATGCCATTAAGGAGGGTCGACTTGCCCGATCCATTCGGCCCTATCACCGCTGTCACCTTGCCGGCAGGCACCTCGAAACTCGACTTGGCGACAGCGACGTTGCCTTCATACCCCAGGACGAGTCCCTCTGCGGTGACTGCAGCTCTTGTCATTGGCATTGCCGGCAATTGCCGTCGATCTCGAGCGCATGATCGACCGGAGCAAAGGACACGTCTCGCCCGATCTCTTCCACTATCGCCTCGAGCTGGGTCTCTAACCGGTCGTCGATCTCGATGTCCTCGACCACCCCGCAGTTGACACAGACCAGATGGTGGTGATGGCCGGTGAGCCACTCGGCGAGCTCGTATCGCGTGACCCCCTTTGTCGAGTAGTGGGGGCTGACTACGCCGGCGTCCTCGAAGACGGATAGCGATCGGTATATCGATGACAAGGGAACCTGATCCCCGAGGCGGGAATGAAGATCTGCGGCGGACTTGGGACCGTCGGCCTTCCCCAATGCCTGGATCAGGGTTCTGCGGCCCTCAGTCAACCGAATCTCGTGTTCGCGCAGCCGGGTTTCGACTTGCCTCTCCAGATTTGTTTGCGCCATCGATCCGTCCCTTTGCCCGAGCTTCCTACATGAACTATAATGATTCTCATTATCAATTGCAACTGAGAAAGGGATTCTCTTGGACGCTCGAATAGGGGTTCGCCTCACATGGGTTGTGTTGTTCGCCATTGGAATGCTTGCCACGGCATGCGGCGAGCAGGATCAACAGTCGGATTCACTCCATATTTACGCGACGACTTCGGTTCTTGGCGATGTCGCCTCGACTATTGCGGGCGACGATGCCGACGTCTCGGTGCTGATCCCCATAGGGGCCGATCCTCACTCATTCGCGCCTTCCTCTTCGCAGGTCGCAGAGATGGGCCAGGCAGACCTGGTGATCGCCAATGGTCTCGGGCTCGAGGAATCGTTCGAGGCCGTCTTGGAGGGCATCGAGTCGGACGGGGGTTCGCTCCTCGAGATAGGCCCCGCGCTGGACCCGATCCCGTTCGGGGCGGGAGTCAACGCCCATGAGGT
>QQVI01000319.1 GCA_003388545.1 Actinomycetota bacterium | reverse complement strand
TGACGATCGACTCACCCAGGATCGCGGTCTGCACCTCTCCCTCGACGACGCGCCGCATGAAGACCAGCGAGTAGTCACCCTCCTGGGCGAAAAGGCTGCCCTCGTCCGCCACAGACTCGGCTACGGCCACCACCTCATTGATCCCGTCGCCCTCGAGGTCGAATCTGACGACTTGCTTGATCACCGGGTCGTCGACATCCAGCCCGCGACTGGCAAGCAGCGGTCGGGCGAAGTCTGAATACGTTCCGTCCTCGTCGTCCTCGAGTTGCACGAAATGGGGGGTCAGGTCCCACGGCGCCGAGATGGCGACGCCGGTGAGGCCGGGCCAGCCCTCGCCCAGGGCATCGGGGTCGCCAAGTTCCACGCCAGTGTTGAAGAGGGGCTCGCAAAGCGTGGTCTCCGGTCCACCAGTGACGATCTCGTCTGATCCGAAGAGAACCACCTTGTAGTCCTCCCCACCGCTTATCGGGAGGACGGTCAACTCGTCAACCTGGATCCAATTGGCACCGTCCCACCAACCGAGCGCCCCAAACTTGGAGACGACGAGCGGTTCGTCAGCCCAATTCCCCTCGACTTCAGTGACCGTCGTTGTGGTCTCTTCGGTCGTCGTCGTTGACGGAGTCGTCGTCGTTGTCGTTGCTTCGATCGTGGTGGTGGTGGTCGAGGCCAGGGTGGTTGGCGTGAGTGAGGTCGTCGTAGTCCCGGCGCCCTCGTCGCCGCATGCGGCGACGATCAGAAGGGCCAGGAGAAGGGGCAAGCGGCGTCGCATCGACACTCCAAGCTAGTTCGTGTGATGCCGATTCAACGAGAACGGAACTGGGAGAGTTCCAGGCCGACCCGGCCAAACAGCCTTGGAAGCACATGTACAGGGAGGCCGACCACGTTGCTCGGAGACCCCACAACGCGTTTGACGAACACGCCTCCCTCCCCCTGAAGGGCATAGGCACCCGCCTTGTCCATCGGCTCACCGCCGTCGACGTATGAGGCGATCTCATCGTCGGTCATCATCTCCATCTCGACTTCGGTCGACTCGACAACGGAGTGAATCTCGTCGCGAGCCGAGATCGCCACCCCGGTCAAAACCTCGTGGCTGACACCACGCAGCCGGCGAAGCATCGTGCGAGCCTCCTCCGGGTGAACCGGCTTGCCCAGCACTCGGCCTTCCAGCACAACGGCTGTGTCAGCTGCGATGACGACCACATCGGGTGAGGACACCGCTTTCGCTTTCGACCTGGCGATGCGCTCGACGTAGGTACCCGCCGGCTCATCGGGGAATCGGGTCTCGTCTACGTCAGGCGCGAGAACGTCGAAGGCGAGGTCGAGTGAGGCCAGTATCTCTCTACGACGGGGCGAGCTCGAACCGAGGACCAGCTTCAAGAGATCACTCTTCCCGCCCTGATCACCAACTCCGGATGTCGGAGTACGGAGATGTCGTCCAGAGGGTCATTGGGGAAGAGCACCGCGTTGGCCTCCTCGCCGGGCTCGTACCCTGTCGAGCGGCCGGTTGCCGTATACCCGTCCCAGGAGACAGCTCTCAGCGCGAGTGGCACCGGCAAGCCGTACTCCACCATTCTGCTGGCCTCGAGGGCGACGTCGTGCGCCCCCACTGTCACGTCAGTTCCGGCCAGTAGGTTGACGCCCGCCTCTGCAGCCTCCGGCATCAGCTCTCGCACGTTCTCGAGACCCTCGAGGAGCAACTTGCCACCCGACGACTCAGGACCGAGCTGCTGTACCACCGCCTCGGTGCGGATGATCGTTGGGACCCACATCCCTGCCCGCTCACCGAGGGGGACCAGGTCGTTGCGACTGAGGAACAGGCCATGCTCGATACTGTGCACACCGGCCTCAACGGCCAGCGATGGCGCCTCCCGGGCCATCGTGTGGATCGCCACCTTGGATCCGCTTTCAGAGGCGAGCTCGACTGCCCTTCGCAGCTGATCCTCGTCGAAGTTCACCACCGGGCCCTGGCCTCTCCGCGGCCAGTCACCAATCAGCTTCACCCAGCCCTTGCCCTCGTCTGCAGATCGACGAATCCCCTCTTCGAACGTTGCGCTGGTCAACTCCCGGGCGAAATCTGGCCAGTAACCGCCCTCCACGGCGTTGATGATCCCTGCCGCCTCGACCTCGGGCCTGAGGTGCGGCGCCACCTCTTCGATGAGACGGATTGTGTGGAGATTCGACCAGCCCTTGTCGAGCGCGAGCAGCACTCCGGCAAGGACCGCCTGACGCGCCCTCCCAACAGCCTCCTCATAGTCGTCGGACTGCCAGTCCTTCCCGATGGGTGCCGCGAAGTGGGCGTGGGAGTCGACGAGGCCGGGGAGGGCAATGCTCTTCTCCCCCAGCGTCTGCTCCGCTATCCCCTCAGGTTCTGCCCACCTACCGTCGACAATATCTCTGACAACGCCGTCGACCCGACCGGGGCTTCTCAGATGTACGCGAACCCTCACGAAGCGGAACGGTAACCGCTTCCCATCCTCATAATGATCCGCAATGCGTGAGCGCTTCTCCATCCGCCTCGTCGTCCTGGTCGCACTCCTGACGGCATGCACGGCCGTCCCCGACACGGCGCCGGCACCGACGTCAACAGCCACCTCGACCACGCTGGCGCAGACAACGACCACGGCGACGGTGCCGATGGAGATACAGGACTGCGGCGCACCTCCCGTGACCTTCTCCACCCTCTGCGAGACCATCGAGTTGCTCGAGCAGTGGCACGTCGACAGGCCTGTCGACTACTCCAGCCTTGCGGGTCTTCTGGTCGAGGCCGTTTCCAGCTACGAGACCGAAGACACGGAAGAGCCGGGACGAACCTTCTTCTGCGCCATACCAGACGACGCGTTCAGCCCTCTTTGCGAGGTGCTGGCGGAGCGGGTCCGCACCGAGCAATTGCCCGTGGGTGCTGCGATGGAATCGGCCGTGACATCGATGATCGATCTCGGCCTCGACCCGTTCACTTGGTACATCCCGCCCGAGCTCTCCGGAGGATTCCGAGCCGACGGGGTGGTGGGCGGCGTCGGCATTCTCCTCGACGCCACAGATGCGGCAGGCTCGAAGTGCACGCGTGTCGCCGAGGTTTGCCCTCTGCGTATCGTCTTCGTGCTCGAGGACAACCCCGGCGAAGCCGCAGGTCTCATGGCGGGCGACGTGATCACGACAGTCGACGGCGAGGGTGTCGACGGGCTTGGCCTGGTCGAGGTGGCGACGCTGATCGGTGGTGACGAAACAGGCGAGGTCACGCTCGGTATCGAGCGTGGGGGCAACCAGCTCGAGTTCGTCATCGCTCGGGCCGAACTCGACTACCCGACAACGTCAGTCGACTTGCCTATCAATGGGGTCGGTTATCTCCGCATACCTGACTTCTCGATCGAAGTGCCGTTCCTCGTCGACATCGCCGTCGACGCCCTTCTGGAGGCATCACCCGGAACAATCGTCATCGATCTTCGTGACAACCCGGGCGGACTGATCGACGCCGTCGTATCCGTTGCGTCTCAGTTCATCACCGACGGGGTCGTCCTCAATTACGAAAGCCCTGAAGGGGAAGACTCTTACGGGGTCCACGGCGGCGCCCCGGCAACCGGAGCACGCCTCGTCGTGCTTGTGAATGGGGGCACGGCTTCGGCCGCGGAGGTGCTTGCTGGTGCTCTCAGAGACCAGCGGGGAGCTGTGATAATCGGTCAACCCACGTTCGGTAAGAACGCTCTCCAGATACCATTCGACTTGAGAAATGGTGGACAATTCCACGTGGCGGTCGCCCGTTGGACCACACCGGCCGGCTTCTCTGTTGGCGAGGGCGGCTTGATACCCGACCGGATCGTCGACTTCCCCATAGACGCGACCACAGAAGAGCTCACAAGATTCGCAATCGAGAACTCCTGAATGAAAAGACTCATCTTCTTTCTGGCTCTGGCTCTAGTCGCCACGGCATGCAACCTCGTTGGTGACGGGGCTGCTGACGAGACGACGACGACTTCTGTCCAGGGAACCACGAGTACCTCGGTCTCGGACGAAGGCCGTCGACTCGAGACGGTCACCTGCGCCGATGCTCCCGAAGAGGTGGCCATCGTCTGTGAGGCATACGACATCATCAGCCGGAACTATGTCGACGAGATTGCCGACATCGCCCTGGCCGAAGGTGCCGCTGAAGCCGTCGCCGCACTCGACGGAAGCGACGCCACCACCGACATCGTCTGCGTCGTGCCTTCGAGCACCTTCACCGAGGCCTGCAACGCCCTTCCCGACGAGGCGGAGGACAGCGTCGAGGGAGCCGAAGCAATCGTGCGTGGCATGGCCAACGCCCTGGACCCGAACTCGGTATATCTCGATCAGGATGCAGTCGATCTGATCGAGGAGGAACAGGAGGGCCAGATCGAGGGCATCGGCGCTCTCGTCACTGCCGAGGACTCGACAATCACCGAGGGCAGCCCGCTCTGCAACACCATCTCGGAGACCTGCCGCCTCATAATCGTGTCAACCATCGAGGGAAGCCCGGCGGAAGCCGCAGGGCTCGAGAGCAACGACGTTCTGATTGAAGTCAATGGCGAGTCGATCCTCGGCTGGACTCTCGACGAGGTCACTGCAACGGTTCGCGGGCCGGCCGGCAGTGATGTCGACCTCGTCTTCGAACGAGATGGTTCGACGTTCGATGTGACGATCACACGCGCTGCCGTCGAGATACCGGTGGTCACCAGCGAGCGCTATGGGGACGTCGGCTATATCAGACTCAACATCTT
>QQVI01000034.1 GCA_003388545.1 Actinomycetota bacterium | reverse complement strand
TGGAGGGGTCTTCCGTCAGAGAGCCGAAGAAGCCAGGCGAAAGTTGCGCGTCCGAGAGTCGGGCCGTCGTGGCTATCGCGAGTCTCGTGGCCTCGACTCCTGTTGCGTATTGATCGGCGATCGAAGCCGCGATCTGAGTTGAGGTCGGGGCATCCACACTCCCGATCACGTCGATTCGCGCACCGCGGTTGGCCGTCACATCAGAGCCAAATCCCGCCGGTATCAGGAAGTAGGCGTCGAGCACTCCCTCCTCGACGTCGGCCTCCGCCTCCTCGGCCGTGCCGTAAGCCTCGACGGTGAGAATCCCCTCATCCTCGACCTGCTCGAGCACCTCGCTCAATCCCGAGCTGACATCGCTGCCGTCGAGGTCGACGATGCCGTACTCGAGCCCAAGTCCCTGCCCGGTGTCGAGCGCACCCCCGAACGTGAAGTTGAAGATCACGGCCAGCGCAAGCGGGGCAAAGACACCGATGATCACCGCGGAGCGGTCCCGAAGCCTCAGCTTCAAGTCCTTCACGGCGATGCGCCACGCGGTCCTCACAAGCTCAGTCCCTCAGCGCTCTACCGGTGAGATGGAGGAAGACCGCCTCGAGGTTTGGCTCGATCACCTCGACACCGGTGATGTTTGCGCCTGCTTCCGAGACTCTGGAAAGGATCTGGGGGAGGACGCATCGACCGCGAGGATGTGGAGCCCGTGATCTGACGCCGATGCTTCTGTGACGCCCTCGAGCTGAAGAACACTATCCGCCGCTGAGCCCAGTGCTCCCCCGCCGGTCAGCTTGACCCGGTCCTTCTGGCCAACCATCGAAACGAGCTCCCGCCTGGTTCCCTCGGCCTTGATCTTCCCCTCGTCGATGATTGCCACACGATCGCACAGGCGCTCGGCCTCTTCCATGTAGTGGGTCGTATAGAGCACTGCCATGCCTTCACCCGACAGGCTCTCGACCGATTCGAGGATCGCATTCCGGGACTGTGGATCGACACCTACCGTCGGCTCGTCGAGGATGAGCAGTTTTGGCTTGTGCAGAAGGCCAATCCCGATGTTGAGACGGCGCTTCATACCGCCCGAGTACTCCTTGGTCAGGTCATCCCTGCGGTCGGCGAGGCCGACTACGTCGAGCACCTCATCGGTCCGGGAATCCAGGTCTGAGCCCGACATCCCGTAGAGCCGTCCAAAGAAGAGCAGGTTCTCTTCGCCCGTGAGATCCGGATAGATGGCGAGCTCCTGGGGGACGAGGCCGATCGACCCCTTGCCCTTGGTGGAGGACGTCGTGATTTGCTCGCCGTTCACGGTCACATCCCCGGCATCACCTTCTAGGAGCCCGGCGATCATCGAAATAGAAGTGGTCTTCCCCGCGCCGTTCGGGCCAAGCAACCCGTAGGTCTCGCCCTGGCCTATCTCGAAACTGACTCCGTCTACAGCCTTGAGCTCATCAAAGTGCTTGACGAGACCGGTTGCCTGGAGGATTGGCGACACAGAACACTCCTGGTAGGACGGCACGACTCTAGAGACAATGGATAGAGCTCCCGAAACGTCATTGTTTGTCGATTGTCTCCACACAACGGATCTGAGAACATCCACCGATGAGCAAAGCCGGCCACATCTTCCTGTCATTGGCTTTGCTGTTGGCCATTGGCTCGTGCTCGACGAATCAGGCTGCTTCCGATGAGATCCGGGTATCGGCAGCTGCTTCGCTGTCCGATAGCTTCGAAGCGATGGCTGTCGCGTTCGAAGCCGAGCATCGCGGGGTCGAGGTCGTGCTGAACCTCGCGGGGAGCTCAACACTCCGTGAGCAGATCCTCGGAGGTGCCCCCACCGACGTCTTTGCCTCTGCCAACCTCTCAATCATGAACGAGGTCGCTGACGTCGGCGCTGTCGGAGGTGAGATCGAGGTCTTTGCAATGAATCAGCTGGTCATAGCCGTCCCTGCAGGAAACCCGGGCGGGATCGATGGCCTCGAGGACCTTGCCGACGACGGTCTCCTTGTCGGCGTTTGCGCCACTGGTGTCCCTTGTGGAGATTTCGCCCGCGAAGCACTGGCCAAGGCCGGAATCTCCGCGGCGATCGACACCGAAGAGGCAGATGTCCGTGCGCTTGCCTCCAAAGTCGCAATCGGCGAGCTCGACGCGGCCATTACGTATCTGACCGACGTCGCCGGCAACGCCGAACTCGAGGGTGTCGCAATACCTGCTGCGGACAATGTGGTCGCAACCTATCCGATAGCCGTCCTCGCCGACGCCCCGAACCCGGATGGTGGAGCCGAATTTGTCGCCTTCGTGCTCTCAACCGCCGGTCGGAGCATCCTCGCCGCACACGGATTCGAACTGCCATGAGCTCCAGGGCCAGGCAGCGTTCGCCTCTCGTCTTGATCATTCTCGGCTCTATCGGGGTCGTCTTCTTCGTGATGCCATTCATCGGATTGCTCGGACGCACCCCGTGGCGAGACCTGGCGAGCCTTCTGGGTGAGGAGATCGTGCTCGACGCCCTGACACTGTCGGTCGTCACATCGTTGGCGGCGACACTCATCTCTGCGCTGTTGGGGGTGCCCCTGGCTTGGCTTCTCGCCCGAGTCGAGTTTCCCGGCCGCACCCTGGTACGCGGTGTTGTGCTGACACCACTCGTCCTCCCCCCGGTGGTGGGCGGGGCCGCCCTTCTCTTCGCATTGGGACGACGTGGTCTTCTCGGTGAGCCACTGTTCGACGCGACCGGGCTCGTCCTGCCCTTCTCGACCTGGGGGGTCATCCTCGCGACCACCTTCGTGGCCATGCCGTTTCTGGTGATCACCGTGGAAGGAGCATTGCGAAACATGGACCGGCGATACGAAGGGGCGGCTGCCACCCTCGGCGCAGGCCGATGGAAGGTGTTTTGGCGGGTGACCATCCCGATGATCTCACCCTCCCTTCTATCCGGCCTCCTTCTCGCCTGGGCGCGTGCGTTCGGAGAGTTCGGCGCAACGATCACCTTCGCCGGAAACCTCCAAGGAAGGACCCAGACCTTGCCGCTCGCAGTGTTCGTCTCTCTCGAGAGCGACCGGGACGTCGCCATAGCCATCAGCCTCCTCATGGTGGCGGTCTCGCTCCTCGTGCTCGTTGCGATGCGGGATAGATGGTGGCGCCCGACATGACCGGCCTCCAGGCTCAGTTCTCACTCAAGCGGGACGCCGACTACTCCCTCGCTCTCGACTTGTCGATCGAACCCGGCCAAACGCTCGCGCTGCTCGGGCCAAACGGGGCCGGCAAGACCACCGCCATCGCCGCAATCGCCGGGCTCCTCGCCATCGACACGGGGCAGATATCGCTTTCAGGCGAGATACTCGACGATCCCGATCGTGACATCTTCGTCGCCCCAGAGATGCGTCACATCGGTGTCGTCTTCCAGGACTACCTGCTCTTCCCCCACATGACCGTGGCCGCCAATGTTGCGTTCGGCATGGAGGGCAACGGCTACGACCGCGCCGGAGCAAGACAAAAGGCAGCCTCGTATCTGTCGGCGGTGGGGCTCGATGAGATGGCGCGTATGAAACCCGCCGAGCTCTCCGGTGGACAACGCCAGCGAGTTGCCCTGGCGAGAGCTCTGGCAGCCGAACCCGCACTCCTGCTGCTCGACGAACCTCTCTCCGCCCTCGATGTGACAACAAGGGCCTCGCTGCGTAGGGACCTGTCGGATTACCTGAGCCAATTCCCCGGACCCCGGCTTCTCGTCACACATGAACCTTCGGAAGCATTCTTGCTCGCCGACGAGATCGTCATCCTCGAGGACGGGAATGTGACCCAGGCGGGCTCGGCCGATGACATCAGGCTCGCCCCGAAGACCGACTACGCGGCGGATGTCGCCGGATCGAATCTGCTGCGGGGCTTCGCCAGGGATGGCCGGGTCGAAGTGGGCGGACACGTCCTGGTCATTCCGGAAGCTGATGTCTCTGGCGAAGTCCTCGTCAGCTTTCACCCGAGCGCCGTGGCAGTTCACACGTCGCGTCCAGAGGGAAGCCCTAGAAACACATGGGCTAC
Source organism: Actinomycetota bacterium (assembly GCA_003388545.1). Classification (GTDB taxonomy): domain Bacteria; phylum Actinomycetota; class Acidimicrobiia; order Spongiisociales; family ZC4RG35; genus MA-ANB-1. The sequence goes on along the minus strand of QQVI01000034.1, from coordinate 786 downwards.
CCAGATCGAGAGGATCGAAAGACATAGGGAAAGAGCCCGCCTGCGCTTGGTGACTCCGCTGCCTCTCACGGCCGAGGTGACCACCGCGGCAGTCGAAGGATTGGGTCTCGATGTTGGCTCCCAAGTCTGGGTGTCGGTCAAAGCAACCGAGCTACGCGTCGAGGCCGCCGTCTAATGCCGAGCGAGAGCACGAGCTGCCAGCTCCAGACCACCGAAGAGGCCGGAACGGTCGCCCAGGCCAGGTGGCACGACAAAACCGGAAGACCGGTGATGATCTCTTGTGCCGTAACCGGCCAACTCGACCTGAAGGGAAGCGCGCACCTTGTCATGAAAGCCCGGGCTCTTGGAGACGCCGCCACCCACAACGACCCTCTGCGGCGCCACCGAGTAGACGAGCGCCCGAATCCCCTGAGCGATGTATCCCGCGATGAGTTCGACGGCTGCGGCCTGCGCCTCTCCGGCGAGTGCGTCGATGGATTCGCCGTATCTGGCTTTCACGGCGTTCCCTGAAGCCATCCCCTCGAGGCAGTCAGCGTGAAATGGGCACGCTCCGGGGAAATCGTCCCCGTTGATCCGTCTTACCGCAACGTGACCGATCTCAGGGTGCGCCGAGCCGTGGATGAGCTCGCCGGCCTCAACCACCCCCGCTCCGATGCCTGTCCCAACCGTCACGTAAGCGTGGTGCCGCAGTCCCTGGCTTGCTCCCCACCTGCCTTCGCCGAGTGCAGCCCCACCGACATCGGTGTCGATTGCCGCCGGCACACCCAACGGGCCCGCGATCGCTTC
>QQVI01000274.1 GCA_003388545.1 Actinomycetota bacterium | reverse complement strand
TCCGGCGGGGCTTCCGGAACGGTGTACGCGGTGCACACATTGGTCTCAGTCGGGCCGTACAGGTTGGCGAACCTCACATGGGGGAGACGCTGCATCAGCCGCGAGAGGTACTTGGTCGGAAAGACCTCCCCGGCAAAGAGCATTGTCTTCAGCCCAGGAAGATCGCCCTCCTCCAATCCTCCGAGCTCGACGAGCATCGTGAGAATCGACGGCACCGAGTACCACACCGTGATCCGTTGCTCATCGATGAACCGCTTGACTTCAACCGGCAACATCGAGACCGCCTTGGGCACCAGGTACACGGGTGCGCCGACACAGGCGGCCGCGTAGAGATCGAAGGTCGACAGATCGAAGTGGAAGGGCGCATGGCTGGAGAGGCGATCCTCGTGCGTCACGCCATATTCCTCGACTGCCCAGTCGACAAACGCCAGGCAGTTTTGATGGGTGAGCATCACGCCCTTCGGATCTCCCGTCGAGCCTGAGGTGTAGAGGATGTAGGCGAGATCCTGAGAGATGACCCGCGGCAGCTCCGCTTCAGGAGCTTCTGTAACCCAATCTCTGCTGTGGATCTCGAGCCCTTCGGCCTCCAGGCCTTCGCCGCCGTCCATCACCAGGATGTGCTCCACGCCTGCCTCCTGGAATGCAGGCCATTGGCCTTTCTTACGCCCGGAGCTGATCAGATGCTTGACGCCGCAGTTCCCGGCGATGTAGCCGGCACGCCGGTCCTTCGACGAGGGGTCGATCGGCACGTAGGCCGCTCCTGCCTTCAACGCGCCGTAGATGCCGACCACCGCATCGATCGACTTGTTGAGGAACAAGCCGACCCTGTCGCCCTTCTCGACGCCAAGCTCGATCAGCCTGGACGCGAGTCGGTCGGACTCCCTGGCCAGCTCGGCATAGCTAAGGGCGCCATTCCGATCGACGACGGCGGGCGAGTCCGGGTGCTCCTGCGCCGAGGCAGTGAGCCTTTCGTGTATGACCATCACAGTCCCAGGTGCCTGGCAATCACGTTGAGCTGTATCTCGCTCGTCCCGGAGTAGATCTTGCTGGAGAGAGCGTCTCTCACGTCACGTTCGACTTCCGTCTCGGTCATGTAACCGGATCCGCCATGGATCTGAACCGCGTCCAGGCAAGTCTGCACGAGGGCTTCACTGATGTAGTACTTGACCATCGAGGCATCGATTGCCTTTGCCTTGCCCTGGTCACGCAGCCAGGCCGTGCGATACAGCAGCAGGCGGGACGTCTCCAGCCGGGTCTTCATCTCGGCGATCTTGTGCGACACGCCTTGGAACTTGCCGATCGACTGGCCGAACTGCTCGCGCTGGTTGGCGTAGTCGATGCACTCCTCGAGCTTGCGCTCCATGGTGCCGATGGCCGAGGCGAGGATGCAACTGCGCTCCCACTCGATCGAGTGATTGAAGATCATCATCCCCGAGCCGACCTTCCCAAGGAGGTTCTCGGCAGGAACGACACAGTCGTTGAAGCTGAGGCCCGACATCGGTGAGGTTCGCAAGCCCATCTTGTCGTAGTGCGCCTCGACCTCCATTCCCGGTGTCCCCTTCTCCACGACGATCGCGCAGAGGCCGGCCCAACCCTTCGACCTGTCGATGGACGCAAACACCACCATGAGGTCTCCAATTGGTGCATTGGTCGCATAGGTCTTCGTCCCGTTGAGGACGAAGCTGTCGCCATCCTTCTTGACGGTCGTGTGAAGCGCGTATGCGTCCGACCCTGTATCGGGCTCGGTGATCGCCTGGCCGCTGATCAGCGAACCGTCACATAGCCCGGGAAGCCAGCGTTGCTTTTGGTCCTCGTTGCCGAACCGAGCAATCGGCGTCGTCCCCGCCCACATGTGAGCGTTGAGCGAGAAGAGGAATCCATTGTCTCTCGAGCCCTGCCCCAGTGCCTCCATGGCCAGGACTGTCGTCAGAACATCGGCTCCCTGCCCGCCGTATTCGGTCGGGTACGGGAGACCTTGGATTCCGAAGGCACCGCACTTCTTCCAGCCCTCGGCGTCGAATTCGCTCCGGCTGTCCCGCCCCCGCACATCGTTGTTCAGCTCGTTCCTGGCAAAGTCGAGCACCGAGTTGCGGAACTCGAGCTGGTCTTCGGTCCAAGAGAAATCCACCCTATGACCTCCACTTCTCTTTGGGTTATGATGTACATCGTAGTTGCCGTCTTGGGGTGGGCTCTATGGCCATTTTCCTGGGCTAATCTGGACGGCTCTTCGTCTAAGGGGGATATGAATGACAACTGTTGGGGAGCGCGCGAGCATTGTCGTGTCCGACCTCGTGAAGGTCTATGACCCCTCCCCCGCGTGGATGAAGTTTCTGGTTCGATCCAACCTGAAGCATTCAGTCACCGCTGTCGGCGGCATCAGCTTCGAAGTCCAACCCGGCGAGATCTGCGCCGTGCTCGGCCCAAACGGTGCCGGCAAGACCACGACGTTTCGCTGCTTGGTTGGTCTCACAACGCCGACCACAGGTCGCTGCGAAGTCATGGGCTATGACTCTGAGAGCGAGGCTGTCTCGGTTCGCAAGGAAGTCGGATGGATGCCGGCAGAGGAACGAGCGCTTCTCATGCGCCATTCGGTCGATGACAACCTCCGCTTCCACGGCCAGATGCAAGGCATGGACAAAGATGCACTGGATCGAGCAATCGCCGAGACACTCGAGCTCGTCGGTCTCGACGGATGGGGATCCAGCACATGCTTCGCACTATCCAGCGGCATGAAGGCAAGGCTGCAGCTGGCTCGCGCACTGCTCCACAAGCCAAACGTACTGATCCTCGACGAGCCCACCGGCGCCGTGGATCCCGTTGCATCGCACGAGTTGGTTCACCTGATACGCGACATCGTCTCGGAGCGACGAATCGCGGCCCTGATCAGCTCCCACCGCCTCGAAGAGATCGAGACCCTGCATTCCCGGGTGCTTCTGCTCGACGGTGGCCGGGTTCGCTATGACGGGAATCTCACCGATCTTCGGGAGAAGTACGCCGGGCCCCGCATGTCTATCGATTTCCGCAACCCGCAGGCGGCCGCGGACGGAGCACAAGCGCTCAAGGTGGCCCAGATAGGCGTGGTGTCCCAAACCGGCGACACCGGTTTGGTGTGCGAGCTCAAACCGGACGTCGCTCATGCCGACGTACTTCGGATACTCGAACACCAGACCGAAGACATCGTCGCACTCCAAGAGAGCGACACCCCGCTCCACTCCATACTGGCAAACGTTTACAGAGAAACCGGGGAGGCGACTTCATGACCACACAGGCTGCCGGAAGGCGCAAGCCACCTGGGTTGTTGAAGACGAGTGCCGCGTTCTTTCGCGTGGACGTGATCGAAGAGTTCAACTATCCGTTGACACTCGTCATGCAGCTTCTCGGCATCATCGTCCCTCTCATCCCGTTCTTCTTCATCAGCGAGCTGGTTGGGCCCAATTCGAGAACTGTGGGTGGCGACTACATGACCTTCGTCGTGATAGGCCTCGGCATGACTGCAGTGCTCACAGGAGCCATGTCAGGTTTTGGATCGTCGCTACAAAGGGCGTTCCAGCGAGGGACCATGGAGGTCTTCCTCGTCGAGCCTGTGCCCTGGACCACGCTCCCTCTGGCAATGAATCAGTGGACCCTGATGTTCGGCGCTCTGTCAGGCCTCTTGATCTTCGGGGTGGGCTCACTGCTGGGTGCGACATATGACTTGGCTGGAATTCCCCTTGCGCTGCTGATAGCGGTGCTGGGGATGATCTCATCGACCGCCATCGGGATTTGCTCTGCTGCGATCCTCCTCTTGACCTTGAAGTCGGCCCCCCTGCTCCGGCTCTACAGCTTCGCTGCTTCCCTCCTCGCCGGAAGCATCTTCAGCGTCGAGCAACTCCCGACATGGGCCGAGTACCTGAGCTACCTACTCCCCCACACCTACGTCATCAATGCGACCCGTACGCTCCTGATGGATGATCCCGGATCTTTCGTCATGGAACCGTCGACCGCGATCATCGCCCTCATCATCTTCAACGTCGTGTTCCTGTTCATCGGGTTCTACATGTTCCGGCGGGCACTCGAACTGTCCCGGAAGATGGGGACGCTCGGCGGCTACTAGGCAGAAGTGACCAGCGGGGACCTGCCAACCGTCCTTTTCGTGAACACCCCAGCCCAGATGGGGGGCTCCAACCGGAGCATGGTCAATATCCTCCAGTCACTCGAAGGTCGCGTCCGTCGAGTCCTCGCCTCGCCCAGCTTCGGCGACTTCCGCTCAGTGGTTGAGGCCGAGGGACTGGCCGAGGAGCTGATCGACCTGCCTCGCAAGCCTGGCTCGCCGGTAGACCGGGCCCTGCGGGTGCTCGCCGGGCTGAAGCTGGCGTGGTGGGTCCTACGTCATCGAGGACACCTGAGTGCCATCCATGCGAACGCCCTCACCGGATTGAACCTCAGCGTGCCCGCGTCGCTCATCCACAAGGGGCCCATCGTGGTCTGGATTCATGACCCGGTCGGATCCAAGTGGGGTAGCCGACTGGGCCCGGTGATAAAGAGGCTCGTGCCGCGTCTCCGCATTGCGGCGGTCTCGCGCACCGCCGAGGCCGTGGCCGTCGAGAATGGCCTCTGCAGCGCCGGCGATGCGACCCTGATCCCGAACCCGATCGATCCGGCCGACGTCGTCGCCGCACGGGCTCCCCGCACCAACGGCAAGATCTCGATCGGCGTCCTCGGCGGAGCGAGCCATCGCAAGGGCTTCGACCTGCTCCCCGACACGATCGAGTTGATCGACGACGACCGCGTTGTTTGGGACCTCTACATCTCTTCGGT
>QQVI01000207.1 GCA_003388545.1 Actinomycetota bacterium | reverse complement strand
GGTGTCACTCTGACGACGGTCTCACTTTGCTGATGGTCTCACTCTGCCGATAGCGGCGCCGGGCCAGCCGCTTTGCGGCGCGATCTCCACGATCGGTATGCGACGTACAACGCCAGGCCGGGGATGCCGAGGACGAGGACGAGCATCGGGAGCACCGCGATGCCGAACGTGATGACGACATCGGCCATGTTCTGAAGGCCGGCCACCAGATCTCGAGCGGCGTCCCGCACGGTGTCCGACGGCGCCCAACCTTCCGCCACGATGGGAACTGACTGCGGTGTCGGTGCGATCCCGATGGAGACCGTGGCCAGCTCTACCGCATCCCCGAGGTAGTTGAGCTGACCTTGAATCCGCTCGATCTCGCCTCTGGTGTTCGAGATCTCGGTGAACACCTGGAGAAGCTTCGTCGGGTCGGCTTCGGGCTGTTGGCGCACCTCTTCGAGCAAGGCGCGCAGCTCTGTTTCCAGAAGCGTGAGGTTCGTCAGCTGAGCCTCGAGATCTATGAATTGCTCGGTGACGTCTTGAGCTCCCTGCGATTCGGAGACGACCTCATCGGCCGCATCTTTGATAGCGGTCAGAGCCGGCGTCAGATTCGACGACGGGATGCGAACCGTCAGCTGAATGAAGGGCTCTCCTTCGTCTTCGGCGGGAGACACCTCGGCAAAGGCGACGAAACCGCCGTTTGCTTCGGCGATCGTCACGATCCGTTCGTACGTGGATCGGGTCTCGTTGGCCTCGAGCTGCAGCGATACATTGCGAATCACCTTGCGGTCAGAAGTGACCGCCAAGTCGAGGTTGATCGTCTCGAACGGTGCCTTCTCTCGAGTTCCAGACTCGTTGTCTGTGCCGCTCGCTCCTTGACCGCCGTCAAGATCGTCCCCAATCTCGTAAAAGGTCTCGGCTGTGCTTGCCCCACCGCACGCACTCAGCGCAAGGGCGATCAGGGCTGTCCAGATAATGGTTCTTCTCATGTTCATCTCCTCTCGACCGGACAGGCCGGTCGGCAGTTGGACGTGCCCCTTGCTGGCCGCGGTTCCCTGTACCGTTACGCGCATGTATGGCGGACAAATCAGGACGCTCGTCCTCGAGGGGCCCCCACGGGCGATGGGAGAGCGGCACGGAAGCGAGTTGGCTCCGGAGATTCGCGGCTATCTCGCCGACCGGCTGGACCTGGCCGGAGATCCCTACTGGGCCGGGCGAGCCGAGGTACCTGAACGGATTCTGGAGATCGCGCAGCAGACCCTCGAAGCCCACGAGAGGTTCTCGGCAAACCTCTTTGACGAGATGTCGGCCATGGCCGGCAAAGCCGGCATCACTGTTGCCGAGGCCGTGGTTGTCGGTGGCTTCACCGACTTGGTCGACGTCGTTCGCTCCGAAGGCGGCACCACTCTCGAAGAAGACGACTGCACCGGGTTGATCGACGCCGAGAGGGGTCTCCTCGCCCAAACCTGGGACATGCATGCCTCGGCGGGGGAGTACGTCTATCTGCTCGATGTCCGACCGGAGGCGGGTCCGAGAGCCTTCGTTCAGACGACGGCGGGCTGTCTCGGCCAGATCGGGATGAACGAAGCCGGCGTCGCGGTGGGAATCAACAACCTCACCTCATACGGAAAACCGGGAGTGACCTGGCCGTTCGTCGTGCGCAAGGTCCTGGAGCAAACCGAGCTCGATGACGCGATCAAGGTAGTCCTCGATGCCGATCTGGCCGGTGGTCACAACTTCATGCTGATGGGTCCCGACGGTATCGGCTGCAATATCGAGGCCATGCCCGGTGGGAACAGAGTGACGAGGGTCGATTCGGGGGTGTTCGCACACACCAACCATTGTCTCGATGATCGCAACCGCAGCGAGGAGGGCTCGCGGAGCCCGCTCAGCGAGGCCAGTTCTGCTGAGCGACTGGAGAATGCAGAGCAGCTTGCCGAAGATCTCGATGCTTTCTTCGCCGATGAAGAAATCAACCGTGGCGCGGCGACTCCGCATGATGTCGCCACTTGCGGGGCGGTCGTGATGCGGACGACGGCCGGTGTACTGGAGGCCGTATGGGGCCGACCGGGTGAGCATCCGTGGGAGCAGTTCGACTTTGAGTGAGGTCCGGCTCGTCAACCTGACGGCGTCGCTGGCCCCAGAGTTGGCTGCCATCGAGCTGATCTGTTTCCCGATGGCGAACCCCGAAGACCTCCTATCTGAGGAGGACATTCGCGCCTACGCCGAAGTGTTCCCGGAAGGCTATTTCGTCGCTATGGACGGGGACAGGCCGGTTGGAATGGGCGCAGGGATCTTCCTCGACTTCGACTTCGAGAATCCTCAGCACACAATCGCCGGGATCACCGGCGAGCATCAGTGTGGTAACCACGACCCTGACGGCGACTGGTATTACGGAACCGATATCACCGTGTTGCCCGAGTACCGGGGACGTGGAATCGGCCGGATGCTGTATGAGGCTCGAAAGGACCTGGTGCGGCGACACGGAAAGAGAGGGATCATCGCCGGGGGAGCGTTGCCTGGCTTCTTCCATCACAAGGACCGGATGTCGATCCACGAATACGTGGAGAAGGTCGTCGCCGGCGAGTTGCGCGACCCGACCCTCAGCTTCCAGCTGAGCAACGGCTTCGAGGTCCGCGGACTGCTCGAGAATTACATGGAGGACGAAGCCGACGATGGTTGGGCGACGTTGATCGTCTGGCAGGTCGACTGAGACGCGGCGCGCTCAGGTCGATAGCGATCGCTATCTACGTACGAGCCGCTCCGCGCGACGATGGAGGTCGATGGAAGTCGTCGAGTCGACGGTCACGTATGCCGCTGGGTTCGCTTCCCGAATGAGATGCGTCACCTCGCCGAGCCGCTTTCGGGGGATGACACAGAACGTGATGCGAACGTCACCGTCAAGACCTGATCCATTGATCTCCGTGGCTCCAAAGTCCTTCTCGCGGAGCAGCGGGGCCACCGGGTTCGACTCAACCGGCGCCACGACCCGCACCATGGCCTGCCCGATGGCAATCCACTCCTCGACGAGAGCGCCAAAGTAGGTTCCGGCCGCAAAACCTCCGGCGAAAGCGATCATGCGAAGCGGGTCGTCGAGGCCGTCGAGAACCCTGGCGACGGCTATCACCCAAATGAGAGCCTCCACGAATCCGAGCCCGGTTGCGGTGCCTTTTCGCCCTTTTCCGAGCAGCACGATTCGCACTGTCGACATGCCGACGTCGAGCAGACGCAGGGTGAAGATGAGTACCAGATCGAAGACGAGTTCCATCGAGCGCGGAGAGTATTAGCGCGCTCACGGCAATGAGGTATTTTGGGACTAGGTCGGTGGATCTATTGGTAAGGGCTGTTTGAAGAGGCCGTCCGGTATCTCGGCACCCGTTCTGAACAGGGCCACCTTCCACGAGGGTGAGCTGCCCATCGCCCAGCGAAGAGCGCCAATACTCGCCCTGCCAACCTGGATCGCCCCCGGGAGGGCGGATACTCCGAGAATGCTGCGGATCCTCGCCGGAATCGTCGCCACTGCGGCGGCTTGGAGGATCAGATAGGCCGGCTTGATCGACGGGTCCAGCGGGGGATTGCGGAGGAAGTCGATCGCTTCCCGCATCGCCTGAGACGGTGCGGCATCAGGGTGTTCCGTGATCCATGCGGACAGGTCATCCGCTGTTGCCGGCATCGGGTCGGACCCGAGAAGTGCGCCAACCCGGGTCTGTTCCTTGACGAAACGATCCGCATCATCGGGGCTCAGACGTTCCCTCCCATATATCTGGTTGGCCACCAGGAAGGAGTCGGTAAGGGCATTGTGAACCCACGCCGAAAAGCCGGGGTCGGAAGCCTCGTAGGGCACACCCCGCTCCGAGACACCACTCACCCGTTTGTGGATCCGCTTGACGGTCTCGACCGCTTCATCGACCTCGGCCATGGCGCCAAAGCTCGTTGCCGTCACATAGGCAGACGTTCGGGAGAGTCTCCCCAGCGGATCTTCGCGATAGCGGGAGTGATCACCCACGCCGGCGACGACCTCAGGATGGGCGGCCTGGATCATCAGGCCCCTGATTCCTCCAATGAACGTCGCAACATCTCCAATGACCCGCCACGAAACCGACCCGGGACCGTGAAGACCCGGATCGCCCATGTGGTCGAAGCTGTTCGCCAAGGGGTAGTCGACATGCTTGAAAGGCCCTGAGGCAGCCGCGGATATCCCGAGCCTGACCCGCTTGATGGGAGCCGTGATGGCTTCGAGCAAATCAGTTCCCTCGTTCGAGGAGCGCTTCGAGTCGACCGATGAAATGGTTCCAACCTTCTAGATAGCCTTCGCCTTCTTCTTCGGAGCCGGCCTCGTGTCGGATCACTAGATGGGAGCCATCACCTCGAGGGCTCACGGCGATGTCGACCCTGCGAGCCGGCGTGTCCTCGTGGTCCCACTCCCAAGTGAATGTCAGGTTGGTTGGGGGTTCGACCGTTGTGTAACGCCCTCTGAGGTGCCAACCCGGGCCGTCCCACCACAGGTGATAGCTGCCACCTTCAACGGGATTGGCCTCGGCCCCCGATGGCCACCATTGCACCAGTAGCGCCTCATCGGTGAGATGGGCAAAGACCTCGTCGGGTGACGCCGGCAGGTCATGTTCGAAGAGGACACTCATATGCGAATTGTCGCAGAAATCAATATTCCTCCCCCAAAAGGCCCCTCGGCCATCCTTCCTTCCCCAGAGGCCCTCGGCCGCATCTTCCTTCCCCAGAGGCCCTCGGCCGAATGGGGAAGGTGGCTGTCGCAGGATTGCGACAGCCGGAAGGGGAGTGAGATCTCGGTGTCAAGGACTGGGTCGGCACGATTGCGACAGCCGGAAGGGGA
>QQVI01000149.1 GCA_003388545.1 Actinomycetota bacterium | reverse complement strand
TCGTCAGATCATTCAGACAGTCGTAGCCCTCGGGAATGCCAATGATGAGGAGGACGCCCCACCTTCGATCGAGATCGAAGAAGTCGAGTTCTCGACCCGGGAGCAGGCCGAGGAGGCCCTTGCCGATGGAGACGTCGACGTTGTACTCGTGGACGGAACCGAGCTGATCGTTGAGCGGGAAGGCGGTGTGTGCGCCGTTACGGGACCGGTGGGATTGCTCCAGCAGGGCGCAGGGGCGATAACTCTCGAGTCGATAATCGCCGAAAGCGGTGAGCCGGCCGAGGCGGTCATCGAAGCGATGACTTCCGAGTCTCTCGAGACGACATTCCTGGTCGAATCGGACGACGACACCGATGTCGCCTCGGTGGTGGCCTATTTCGGCCTGCTCTTGCTCTATATGGCAATCATCCTCTACGGAACATGGATCCTCACCGGAGTGACCGAGGAGAAGTCGAATCGCGTCGTAGAGGTGATCATCTCGACCATCCGACCATGGCAGTTGCTAGCAGGCAAGATCATCGGGATTGGCACATTGGCGCTCATCCAGTTCGGTGGGACGATCCTGATCGCCTTCGTAGGCATCCAGGTGTTCGGCGAGTTCGACATCCCTTCGATACCGCCGGAGAGCCTGATCAACCTGATCATCTGGTTCATCCTGGGGTTCCTTCTCTACTCGGTGCTCTTCGGTGCCGCAGGCTCACTCGTAGGTCGCGTGGAGGATGCTCAGAGCGCAGCGATGCCGATGACCATCTTCTCCGTGATCGGTTTCTTCGCCGGGTTCGCGGTCCTGAACGATGCGGACGGCTTCGTGGCCCTGCTGACGACGTTCGTCCCCTTCACGGCCCCATTCACGGTCCCGATACGGGTGTCGCTGAACGCCATCCCGTTCTGGCAATACCTGCTGTCTGTCGGGATAACCCTTGCCGCTATCTACCTGGCAATACGGGTCGCAGGCCGCATCTACGCAGGCGGGATACTCCGCACAGGAAAGCGCACGAAGTTGCGCGAAGCGTGGCGGTCGGGTTAGCGCTCGAACCCTCGGGCGCTTCCACCGTAAGCTGACGTGATGGCATTTGACGAGACCCTTGCCGAGCGGATCAGGGATCACCTGGCGAGCAAGCCGGACATCGAGGAAAAGAAGATGTTCGGAGGGATCGCTTTTATGGCGTCCGGCAAGATGGCCGTCGGGGTGAGCGGTGACTCACTCATGGCGCGGGTCGGAGCCGAACAGTACGAGCAAGCTCTTGCAGAGCCCGGGGTCGGCGAGTTTGGGAAGACCGGTAGGCCGATGACCGGCTGGGTCCTGGTGGACGCTATGACGATCGCCGACGACGAGACGCTCAGGCATTGGATAGATCGGTGCGTCGGCTTCGCAAGGGATCTGGAGACCTGATGGGAGCCTATGAGCACATCGAGGTAGAACGCTCGGGCAGGACCGCGACGATATGGCTGAATCGCCCGAAGAAGCTCAATGCGATGTCCGCCGACATGTGGACCGATATCCCGCGCGCGATGAGCGAAATCGAAGCGGACGATTCAATACGCGTTGTGGTCCTCGCCGGGCGAGGCGACGCATTCACGGTTGGGATCGACGTCGAGATGCTGGCTTCATTCGCTCCTGACGGGTCGTCCTCCCCGGCTCAGTCGAACCGACAGATGTACGACACGATCAAGAGGATGCAACGGACTGCGTCGGTCTTCGCCGAGTCGAGAAAGCCCGTGATCGCGGCAGTCCACGGGTACTGCCTGGGAGCCGGAATGGACTTGATCACCGCCTGCGACATCCGCCTATGCGCGTCTGGCAGCGTCTTCTCCATCAGGGAGACCAGAATGAGCCTGGTCGCGGACATCGGCACCCTGCAGCGTCTCCCCGGGATCGTCGGCGCAGGTCATGTTGCCGAGCTCGCTTTCACCGGGAAGGACATCGACGCCGATCGAGCGGCTGAAATCGGCCTCGTCAACCATGTTCTCCCCGACTTCGGCGACCTCATGAAGGCTACGGACGAGCTTGCCAACGAGATAGCAGCGAACTCTCCGCTCGCAGTCGGCGGTGTCAAGAACGTCCTTGCAGCCAACTCCGGGCGGTCCGTCGAAGACGCCCTCGACTATGTCGCCCAATGGAACGCCGCGTACCTGATGTCTAGCGACCTTCATGAGGCGATCTCGGCGTTCATGGAGAAAAGGACACCCGAGTTCAAAGGCGAGTAGGCAGGTGGAGTCGCCCGACGTCGTAGTGGTTGGCTCGGGGCCCAATGGACTGACTGCTGCGGCCCGGATGGCCGTGGCCGGCCGCCGTGTTCTCGTTCTCGAAGCCGAGACTGCCATCGGCGGGGGGACGAGAACCGAGGAGTTGACTCTTCCAGGGTTCAGGCACGACACCTGCTCCGCCATCCACCCATTTGGCGTGGTATCACCCGGCTATCGGACGCTCGGCCTCGACGTCGATTGGATCACCCCTCCGGTGGCTGCCTCTCACCCGCTCGACGACGGTCGTGCAGCAGGACTGTTCAACAACGTCGACGAGACAGCGCAGTCTCTCTCCGAGAGGGATGGACGAGTTTGGCGAAGGATCTTCGCGCCCCTCGTCGCCGATCTCGACCAGATCGTCGACAAATTCCTTGCTGAGCGAATCATCCCCAATCCGATCAACAAAGCGGACCGGATCATGACTCTCCACGGTGCACGCTCCGCTGCGGCGCTGGCATCCCGGTTCGAGGGAGAAGGCGCGAGAGCGCTGATCGCCGGGCTGGCGGCCCACTCGGTCGCCAAACTCGACTCGTTGTTCACTGGTGGTGTCGCCCTCCTCATGGGAGCGATCGGCAATGCCGTGGGCTGGCCCCTCATCCGCGGTGGGTCGGCCCGAATCTCAGACTCGCTTGCTGCGATCGTGACGGAGAACGGCGGAGAAATCGTCACCGGTCAGCGAGTCACCTCCCTCGATCGCTATGACCACGCCTCGGTCCTGTTGGATCTGAGCCCACCCGAAGCCCGGGTGGTGGGGCGGTTGCGCATGAACCCGACAGATATCGTCTCCTACGGACGATGGCGGCCGGGGCCCGGCGTCTTCAAGATCGACTACGCGCTCGACCGTCCTGTGCCATGGGCCGATGACGTGAGCCCGAGGGCCGGAACCGTCCATCTCGGCGGGACCTTCGAAGAGATTGCGGCGGCCGAGGCGGCGGTCATCGAGGGCAAGCACCCCGATCGACCGTTTGTCCTGTTCGCACAGCAGTCCGACTTCGACCCGACTCGTGCCCCGGAGGGGAAGCGGACCGGATGGGCCTACTGCCATGTGCCCAACGGATCGGACGTTGACATGACCTCTCGAATCGAGGCTCAGATCGAGCGGTTCGCCCCAGGCTTCAGCGAGACCGTCCTCCAGCGATTCACGAGGGACGCTCCGGGTTTCGAGGCATACAACAGCAACTACGTCGGAGGAGATATCGGCGGAGGTGCATTCGGGGTGAGGCGCTTCATCCCAAAGGTGAAGAGCCGCTACAAGGTGGGGGACCGGCTATTCGCCTGCTCTGCGAACACACCCCCGGGCGGTGGAGCTCATGGGATGTGTGGTTGGAATGCAGCCGGCGCGGCGCTGCGCTGAGGTCATCCACATTCCAACTCGACACGCCGATTGATCGATCGAGAGGCTTCGTCATCGTCAGGGAAGACGATCGGCTCGCTCTCCCCCAGGCCAACGGCTGAGATCCCCTCCGCCGGGAAGCCCCGCTCGATCAGCTCGGAGACAACCGCCTGTGCCCGTTCCTCGGAGAGAACGAGGTTGTGCTCATCTGTGCCCTCGGTGGACGTGTGACCTCTGACAGTCACGCTCTCCACTCCGACCTGGACGAGTATCCGGTAGATGTCATCCAAGACCGCCTCGGACTCCGACCGGATCTCGGCTGAGTCGTAGGCGAAGTTCACATATAGCGGCGTGTCGCACACAGCCGATTCGCTCTCCGGTAGGGAGCACTGCCGATCTGTCTCTCTGGCGGGCGCATGCGCCAAACGGGTCTCGAACCGGCCGTTATCGAATGCAACGGTGGCTGAGATGGTCCCTTCTTCGTCGGCCACGAGCACCACGGCTGCCTCGCGCCCCGAGGACTCCTCCCGCCCGATCCCAAGGGCCACGGCGCCGTTCACGGTTGCCCGGATCTCGAGAGTGTCGAGGCATCCTGTCACCAGCGTCCCGTCTTGTATGAGCTCCAGTCGCTCCCCGGCCGATTCGGGTCGGCCGAGAAGCCTCAGATCCCATATTCCGTTGAAAGCTGTCGAGGTCTCCACGCCGCGCTCTTCAACGCCGAAGCCGATGAGCTCCGCGAACACGATACGACCCCGGCCCTGATCACTCGACCCTTCAGGCGTCAGGGTGACACGAAGCCACTTGACCGGGACACCTCCCGCCGGCTCTGCTCCGGACCCATCTGCGGCAGAACCGACCTCGACTTCTACGAGCTCGACGAAGCCGGAGCCCGGCCCGTCGATCGAGCCCTCGACAAGCACGGAGCCTTCGAAGGCGGCACCGGAACGGGCGTCGATCACAGGCGCCACGCCCAGCCAATCGAACTCTGTGTTCACCGGCAACTTGAAAACCATCGATACCGCCCCACCCGATGCCGTCGTGAGCGTGATTGGCTCCGGGTTCCCGTCGATCAGCTGATAGAGGACACCCTCATTCTCTTCGAGCCCTTCCGCGGACACGAGCAGGACTCCCCTGGCGAATGCGAGCAGGTCCTCTGCTTCCTGTGGCGGCGACGTAGTGGACGTTGAGCTGATGGTGCTGGTCGACGAGGTCTGCGGGTCAGACGTCACCACGTCCGGGGTGGTTGCGCTGGAACCAGATGTGCAGGCGGCTAGTGACAAGGCCAGCAACCACGCTGTTCGACGGAAGATCA
>QQVI01000326.1 GCA_003388545.1 Actinomycetota bacterium | reverse complement strand
TCGTTTCGGCAGGGTCTCCTCGACCACATAGAGGAGCACGACCCTTCGCAACTCGAGGCCACGGAGCCGAACTCGCGCGAGTTGCGAGCACTGCTTACACGCCTCGGGGTCGAACAGAGACGATCCAATCAATTCCTGTGCCACCCCGATGACTTCGCCGAATGGGCCGACGATCGGGATTCGCTCCGAATGGAGGACTTCTACCGTTGGCAACGGAAGCGTCTTGGCTACCTGATGGACGGCGACGAGCCGCTCGGGGGAAAGTGGAACTACGACCACGAGAACCGGGAGCCTCCGCCAGAAGACCATGACTGGCCCGAGCCGGCCCGTTCCCAACTCGATGACCTCGATCATGAAGTTCTCGATGGGTTGCCGCCGGGTGCTCCAGGAGCTGAACCTGTTGGCTGGTGGGCGACGTCTCGCCGTGCCGCCCTCTACCGGCTCAATCACTTCGTCGAGGATGTACTTCCCGAGTTCGGGCCCTACGAAGACGCCATGACGGAGCAGAACTGGCACTTGGCTCACTCCTTGCTCAGCCCCTACCTGAATCTGGGGCTCATCCTCCCGGGAGAGATCTGCGACCGTGTCGAGGAAGCCTTCGAAGCGGGGGACATACCGATCAACTCCGCAGAGGGAATGATCCGCCAAGTCATCGGGTGGCGGGAGTTCGTATGGGGCGTCTATTGGCTATGGCCGGAGCAGTCGGAGTCAAACGAGCTCGGTCATGAGCGCCCTCTTCCACCGGCCCTGACCGGAGAGGCCGAGACACGCATGCGATGCGTTTCATTGGCCGTAGAGGGTCTCCGTGAGCGGGGTTGGGTGCATCACATCCAGCGGCTGATGGTCCTGTCCAACTTCGCCAACCTTCACGGGGTGGAGCCACGCCAGGTCCATGACTGGATGCGCGAGACCTACATCGATGGCGCCGATTGGGTGATGGGACCCAATGTCTATGGGATGGGGCTCTGGGCCGACGGGGGGAGGATGTCGACCAAGCCATATGTTTCGGGTGGGGCCTACATCAACCGCATGAGCGACTACTGCTCGGAATGCAGGTTCAACCCTTCCAAGCGAACTGGTGAAGACGCGTGCCCCTTCACCACGCTGTATTGGGATTTCCTAGCCCGTCATCGAGAGTCTCTAGAGGCGAACGCCCGGATGGCACGCCAGTTTCACACCCTCGATCGGCTCAGCGACATCGACCAGGTCCGTGAGAGAGCCGCGCGAGTGAACGAAAGGATCGCGGCAGGAGAGCTGTAGGCCGGATCAGCCTCGACGGAGCACCCGCCAGACCCCGACGGCCGCCAACAGGAAAGTCACCCCGATCTTGGTGAAGTCGATCACGGGCCTCACCTCGACCCCTGTCGGCGAGACAGTGATGACAGCGACTGGCCTGCCCTGAGATGTCCCTCCGCCGCCACCACCGCCACCACCGCCTTCGTCACCGGTGGAAGCCTCGGATCCGCTGCCCCCGCCGAAGCCGAAGCCTCCGACGCGTTCCCATGCCGACGCCGTGACGATCATCGAGTCTCCGATGACCTCCGGGGCCGAAAAGACAGTCGCGGGTGAAGCGTCACCGAAAATCACCCCTAGGGGCTCGGCTATCTGGGTACCTAGCTTCGCTAGTCGCTCGTCTTCCATATGCTCAACCTCCTGGCTGCGGCGAAGACGGCAAGCACGACGCCTACCACCCTCACGATCATCACGTAGTCGTGAACCGACATCGGAGCGGCACCTCGGTCGGTTTCGATCGGTGCCGGTCTCCGGTAGGAGACGCCCAAGCCGAAATGCTGCGATCCGACGGTCAGAGACGTGGTGGCTGCGACGAGCCCGATAGAGCGGTCGCCCACCTCGATCTCGCCGACGACCCCCGTCGCGTTTCTCACCCGAATCACGCCGCGATCCTATGCGCTGCCCGCCGAGCGGCCAACATGCCTAAGGATGGTCAGCGACTCTGCAAAGCGTCGAGAGCCACGGCTACAGATGCCGCCACCCTGAAGTCGAGTGTCTCGTCGGGAACCGAGATCGTGTAACGATCCCTTATCGACTTCTTGCGCTCACTGGTGAGAACCGCGTTGCCCGCTTGATCCAAGAAGTCGAAGTGGAAGACGAATGGGATCCAGACTTCGCCCAGGAAAGGGATGAAATCCCAGATCCTCCGCAGGATGGCAATCGTCATGTTGCGTTCCTGGCCTACGGCGGTCTTCGACCCGTAGCTCAGTGTCCACGTGGACCGAATCAGACTTGCGGCAAACTCCTTCTTGAAATAGCCGATTGGCCGACCGGCCGAATCGAGAACGTCATGTTCGGCGCGCACGTCTAATCCCTGCCTGGCCTTGAAGGAGAAGAGCTCCTCGGTCTTCGCCTCGTCCCGGTAGAAGATGACGTGCTCTTTGAACTTGAGCCGCTTCTGCTGTGCGAAGGCGAGCATCTCGCCTTCGCTGCCGTCTTCGCGCGCGCCAAGGATCTCGTATCGGTTGACCATGAGGGTGATCTTCTGGCGTACGAAGAATCTCGGCAGGTGTTGAGGGAGCATCGTCGGAGTGTATCGACGAATTCCTACCCAACAGCTGCTTCCCTACTCTGTCAGTGAAGGAGAGATGCAGAAGGACGCTCCCGAAATACCAGCTATCGAGTTCGCCCCGGCTCGGGGGGCACGTCTCGCGTGGCAGAGATGGGGCAATGGGACCGAAGAGATCGTGGCCATCCCGCCTCTCGCCCAAAATATCGAGGTTGCCTGGGAAGCCCCCCTCATTCGAGCGATGCTGGAGCGATTCGGCACCTTCTCCCGCTACCTCCACTTCGACAAGCGCGGCACCGGCGCCTCAGATCGGCGAAGCCGTGTGGCTGGAATCGACGAGAGAGTCGACGACATCCGAGCGGTGCTGGATCACGCCGAGATCGAAGCAGCGCACTTCTTCGTTCAGTCAGACGGCGGGCCGATGGCTCTCATGTTCGCCGCCACTTACCCGGATCGGGTCAAGAGCCTGACGATGTTTGGCAGTGGTGCCCATCTCGCACCACCATGGTCGGAGGAGGAGCGCATCGAGCGACGGGAGCGGATGGTAAAGGAATGGGGAACTCCGCAATCTCGGATCGTCGATGCCTTCGCCCCCTCGCTGGCGGCGAATCAGGTCTTCCGCACATGGCATCAACGCTACGAGAGGCTCGCCGCGACCACAGACTCCCTGAGGGAGCTAATCGACATATCGGCGGAGATGGACGCGCGCGAGGTGCTTCCCACTCTCGATGTTCCGACCCTGGTTCTCCATCGTGTTGGCGACCGCGCTATCCCACTCTCCCTGGGGCGCGACCTGGCGGAGTCCATCAACGGAGCTCGTCTGGTGGAGCTCGAGGGCGACGATCACTACGCCTACGCCGGCGACGTCGCTTCATGGATGAGAGAGTTCGAGCAATTCGTCACAGGTCGCTTGTCGCCACAACCCGGCAGCCGAAGATCCAACGCCAGGCCACGCATCCAAACGCTCGGTGGCTTTTCCGTGGAGCTGGATGGGAGAGACATCCCGACGTCAGACTGGGGATCTCGACTTGCTAGGCAACTCACCAAGCGTCTCGTGGCGGCGCGCGGGTGGCCGGTGACGAGAGACGAGCTGATCGAGATGCTGTGGCCGGGAGAGTCCGATATGAGACGACTCGGCGCTCGACTCTCAGTCCTTTTGTCCACTGTCCGCCGCGTTTTGCGTGGAGGAGTGGTGGCAGACAGGGAAACGGTGCGGCTCGATCTCGACCAGGTGTCCACCGACATAGAAGACCTATACGCGGCGAGAGATGATCGAGCCGTCCTAGCGGCCTATGTGGGTGAGTTTCTGCCCGAGGACCGGTACGAAGACTGGACCCGTGGCATCAGAGACGAGATACGAAGCCGCTTTGTCGGGGCGGCCAAGGCTGTGGCTGAGGAGGAGATCGCTGCCAAGAACCCTTCAGGCGCGGCAACTCTGTATCGCAAGATCATTGCCGTGGACCCCTATGACGACGCAACTCACCGCGCTCTCATCAACGCCCTGTTGGCATCTGGGGACCCTGGCGGCGCCCGCCGAGCGCATGCTGCTTGGACTAAGTCGATGAGTGAGATCGACGCATCGGTTCCGTCGTTCGAGACACTTTCGTAAGGATTTCTGAAGGTTGTGGAGCACCATCGGCCTCATGAGTATCGAACACGCCCTGGCACACCCTCAGACGACCGTCCTCGGGCCCGATGACGGAAGCCACTTCGAGTTTCTGAACAATCGAGCAACAGTGAAGCTCGCAGGCGCTGCGTCGAAAACGATGAGCGTCGTCGAATTCCTGGCACCCCGCGGCTTTGGCCCTCCGCAGCACCGCCACAACAGCGAAGATGAGCTCTTCTTCGTTCTCGAGGGATCACTCCGTTTCTTCACCGGGGACGAAGAGATAGATGGCCCGGAGGGCTCCTTTGCATTCCTGCCTCACTCCGTTCCTCACAGCTTCCAGGTGATGTCCGATTCGGCCCGTCTCATCAACGTGACGGCATCGGTCAACGGCGCGCCGAAGTTCGATTCCATGGTGACAGCCCTTGGTGTGCCGACCGACCGGCTCGGCCTGCCAGAGCCCGGCCCGATCGATCCCGGGGAGGTCGCCGAGGTCTGCGCGGCGCACGATATCGACATCGTGGGTCCCCCACCCCCGCCGCTGCCCTGACCAGGCAGGCTCGAGGGATCGAGCCCGGTATGTCCAATGCCGTCGTGCGACTGATAAGTTGGAAGACATGGTCGAGATCGACGTAGACGCACAGAGCGACGGGCAATTCCGCGTGCAGGTCAGAGAAGGTGGCTCCTCAACCAGCCACGTGGTCAAGGTCGATGTAGAAGGAGAGCCGTTCGATTCGACTGCCGCTCATGATCTCGTTGAAGCCTCCTTTCGATTCCTTCTCGACCGCGAGCCGAAGGAGTCCATCAT
>QQVI01000004.1 GCA_003388545.1 Actinomycetota bacterium | reverse complement strand
ACCCCAGCGGCGGAAGAGCCAACCGAACGGCCCTGTGAACAGGGTGTGCTTGCCCAGAAATTTCGGTCGAATGCCAAAGTGTCGTATTGCCGCGAGGAACAGCACGAAGTCCCAATTACTGGTGTGGGGAGCGCCGACGACTATGTACCTGGGGTCTTCCGGAGGGCCTCCGAGGAACTTCCAACCGCGCAGCTTCACGTATTTCTCGGCGAGCCACTTCACGGATGCTCCACCTGGGCTCGCCCGCTAGCTGCGGAGGGCGGGGGCCGTTTGAATCCCGTGCTCGCCGACCCATACGATCGAGTCGAGCCCACGCGTGGCGTCGACGATCTGTGATGCGATCTCGTCATCGACGATTCCGACATCGTCGCCGCGGTGGATCACCTTGAGGCGAGCCTCCTTGGGCAGGGCCTCGGAGAGGGGTCCCGGATGGGAGCAGATGACGGTGACCGAATAGGGCTTGCCGACGGCCTCGGTTCGCAATCCCGAGTCGAGCTTGTACTCGCGATACAGGTGATATGTGGCGCCACCGGCGAGCAGGGCCAGGGTCAGCTCCACGACGAGGGTCGACGGCTCGGGGTCCAGGTCGAACAGGAGCTGGAAGATGTAGAAGAGGACCGCGACGACCGCTCCGGCGGCGGTGAGGCCGACGAGGATCGCCATCCCGATCAAATAGAAGCGCCGAGGGAAGGAGGACGCCTCCTCCGCACGTGGCGCCTCCTGGGCATTGGTCCAGAAGAGCCACCACACGAGTGCCGCGGCAGCGAACGCCAGGACCAGCGCAACCGCGGTGGAGGCGAGGTTGTCGACCAGCACTTCTCGCTGGAACACCACAGCGGCCAGAGAAGTGCCTGTGCCGATGGCTGTGACCAGACCAGTTGCCATGAGCAGGTACTCGTACGAACGGATCGAGTCGGTCCTCTCGGTGCCGAGCCTTGGCCGGTGATGCCACCAGATCAGGCCGGCGGTGATGAGGATGGGGAAGAGCACCGTGAGGGACTCGAAGTGCGCGCCCGCCGAATCGGGACTGTCGAGGAAGTAGGTGAGCGTGATGACCGCGATCGACGTCGTCGTGATCACCATCCCCAGGAAGGCGGAGTAGCAGACGAGGACCAGGTAGGTGAGCCGGGTGCCGTCCGGGGGCTGGGTCCATTCCTGGAGCCAGCGCCACGACCAGACACCTGCACCCACCAAAGTGAGACCGACGGCCACCTCCCAGGGCCCCTCACCCGCGGTCGCCGCGAACGACGAGTAGATGGCTTCGAACAACGAGTAGAGCAAGATCGTCACGCCTGTGGCGAGGGTGGCCAGGCCGATGAACGACCCCACGATCCGGTGGATCTGGGATATGTTTCCTCCCGGTTGATCGACCCGGGAAGCCCATTCATGGACCCCTACGACCGTTGCGATGATGATCACGTCGGTGAAACGCGGGAACTGCTCAGCGCCGAGGATGCCCGCGATGATCTGAACGGCATAGACGACGAGCCAGGTGAGATAGACGAGATCGGTCAGCGCCAGATACAGGGACCAGCCCACTGAATCGGGGAAACGGTTCCGGCGGTCATCTTGACGCTGCCAGAGGTAGTAGGTGAGGGGCCCGGCCACGATCAGCCCGGCCAAGGCGCCTGCGAGCTCGTTCCGTGTGGTCCCAACCAGGTCGTCACCCGGGAAAGCGGCCCGGCCGAGGAGGAACAATGCCCACACCAACCCACCGACGAACAGTGCCAGCAGGATATAGGCAACCAGGTCCCCTCCTTCGCTTCGCTCCTGGGTCCGGTCGGAGAAAGCGCGAATCGCGATGATTACACCTGCGACGACGAGGATCGGGAAGATGAGCCCGAGGATCAAGCTCATGGGCTACACGCGTAATAGAAATATGGCCAGGTGACCTGGGTTATCACCCAGCTGCCGGATTCTTGTTCCAGTGCGAAAGGACCAGGATCGAACGTGTAGCCGCCGGCGCCAAAACCACCGTCGGTACCCTCCCTGATCGTCACGTTGACCAACGTCCTCTGACCGAGCTCTTCGACGTCTCCGAGAGTGGCCGTGAATGACCCGTAAGGCCCGTTTCTGGCCATGTCGGCTGTGGTGCACTCGTCCTGGAGCGCTTCGGAGAGATGGGCATGCGCCTCCTCCCAGTCTTGGTCGGCTATCGCCTGAAGGTAACCCTGCACCGTTCCCTCAGGAGTGTTTGCGTCGAATTGAACCGGTTCCCGGAAGAGGGCAATGAGTGTCAGCACCAACAGGACCACGCCGACGAGCGCAGGGAATACCCATCTCCGGCGCCGATCCACGTCCTCAGCCATTCTGTCATTGTGCCAGGGCCGGGCCTGATTTACAGCGTTCTTTGCCCTGTGGCGACATCTGGGTTCGCCTCGAAAAGACGACCCCTGAAGCGTGGGGGTTCAGGTCCTGCGAGCGAGAACGTCGCTCACACCAGCCCCGACCAGCACTTCGGGCTGGTAACCGGCCTTCTCGAGGAGGGAGGCGGCGATGGTCGCCCTGTATCCGGTGGCGCAAGCGACGAGAACCGGATCGGTGCGATCGAGGTCGTCGGGGATCCCTGTCGTGAGGTCCGGGCTGTAGGCGCGCACCGACCCGGGGATCGTTCCCTCGGCCCACTCGTTGGGGGCCCGAGAGTCCAGTACCTGGCTGCCTGCCGCAAGGCCCTGCTCGAAGCTGGTGACATCGTGAGTCGGGTAGCCGATCAATTCGGTGTCAGTCCACGATCCGAGGTCGCTGACGTAGCCGACGATGCGGTCGTAACCGATCCTCCCCAACTGCCGTCTCGCCTCCTCCAACGACTGATCTTCATCGAGAACGAGGAGGAGGGGTGTGTTGTGAGGTGTGACCCAACCCACCCAGACTCCAAAGTCGTTGCGCAACGCGACGCCTAGCGAGCCCGGGAGGTGCCCCCGGGCGAACTCTTCGTTGGCCCGAGCGTCGACCACCGTGACGCCCGATCGCAGTTCCGTGTAGGCGTCTTCCGAGATGGGCGGTAGCGGGGTCTCCAGGTCGATGGGTGCCGTGCCCGCGAGATTGGCCGGGCCCATACGCGCGTAGTACGACGGGAATGGGACCAGCCCGGTGAGCTGCGTCGAGACAAAGTCCTCCTCGTCGTCGACCTGCAGCACGGGATTGTCCCGTTTCTCGGCCCCGATCGTCGATGTGTGGGTGCCTGCCGCCGACGACGTGCAGAAGCTCCCTGCCCCATGTGTGGGAAGCAGCCTGGTCTCGTTGGGGAGTGAGGCGAGCCTGCGGACCGACCCGTATTGGAGACGGGCGAGAGTCTCGGCGCGATCGTCCCCCAGCAGATCGCTTCTGCCCGCCGAGCCCACGAGGAGGCTGCCCCCGCTGAAGACCGCCACCACATTGCCGTCGATGACTACGACATATGACATGTGCTCAGGCGTGTGCCCGGGTGTGTGCATCGGACGGAGGGTGAGGCTGGACTCGGTGAGGTCTTCCATGTGGAAGGCAGGTCGATGGCGATAGACGGGAGCTGCCCCGGCCGGAATCACGAGCTCCGCATCGAGCACCTTGGCCAGGTGGCGCGCACCCGACACATAGTCGTTGTGGAGGTGGGTCTCGACAACCCACCGAACCTCTGCGCCAATCTCTTCGACCTCGGAGACGAATCTGTCGATATCTCGCTGTGGATCGACCACAACGCCGACACCGTCGGTCGATAGCACATATGTGGAATCGCCAAGCCCCTCGGTCCTGATGGTCCTTATGTCCACTTCAATCCTGCATCCCGAGTGCCTTGACGCCTCCTGCCATGTTGGCGACCTTCTCGAATCCCTGGGAGGAGAGGTACATGGCCACCTGGGCGCTTCGGTTGCCCGAACGGCAAACGCAAAGAACCGGCTTGTCTTTGTCCAGCTCAGAGAAACGTTGCAGGAGCTCGCTCATCGCAATCAGAGTCGACCCCGGCAACGTCCCGAGCTGCCACTCGTTTGCCTCCCTGACGTCGAGGATCGTTGCGTCGTTCTCTTCGGCCCAGGTCTCCCAATCGTGGGCCGGGACGCTCTCCACGGGTGACATTGATTCATCCTCTCCTGGAATAGACGGGTGATATGTTCGAGATTCCTTCGCGGATTCCAGGCACAAGCCAGGACGTTCAGGCTACCGCCTGGGGCTACCTGGGCGAACTGGAAGCGATGGCGCAGTGGCTCACCGATGGGCCCGACTCGAGCCCGGCTCTGGCCTCCGCAGTAGCCGGCATGGACACCTTCAGGGGAGCGGACACCGTCGTCCGGTGGATCCACCGGGTGGCCGGAGCCCGGACCGGACATCCGGGCGACACCGTGGCGAGTCGGCTCGACGCGATCGTCGAGGGCTCCGGTGGGCACGGGCCAATGACACCTGAGGTAATCGCAGAAGTGTCGGAGCGCTTCGCCGTGCTGGAGGCTCTTTGTTGCATACCCGACAACTACAGGTGCGCTCTCCTGCTCAAGGAGGGCGCCGGCTTGACCGTCGAGCGCACGGCCCGCTTGATGAATGTCTCCAAGGCTTCGCTGCGCTCGATCCTCTATCGCGCCCGGCGTTCCCTCGCTCGCTGAGGCCGACTTCTTGCAGTAGGCCCGCGGCCGCTGTTGCCCGATCTGCCACTATTGTCCCGGAGCGCACGACTCCGGAGGAACCATCAAGATCGCAGTACTCGCTTCGGGCTCGCGTACCAATCTCCAGGCACTCATCGACTCCGCGGATGCTGAGGTCGAGATCGAGGTAGTGATCACCGACCGAGACGGTGTCGCCGCCCTCGAGCGCGCCGACCGCGCCGGCATCCCAACGGAGGTCTTCAGATACGGCGACTTCGCGGGCCGTGAGGAGTTCTCAGCAGCGATAGTGGACTCTGCGGAGCGCTATGGGGCTGAAGCTCTGGTGCTGGCCGGTTTCATGAGGATCCTCTCGCCGATTGCCATCGATCGCTATCGCAACCGCATCTTGAATATCCACCCGTC
>QQVI01000216.1 GCA_003388545.1 Actinomycetota bacterium | reverse complement strand
CACCGCCAGTGAACCTGCACGAAGCTCGTGAACCTCGGAGACCCCAGTGCTCAGCCCATCTGTTTCGTGAGAAACCGATACGACCGCTCCGCCAGCGCTCAAGGTCCGATCACTCAAGACATCGATCAACTGGCGGGCATCTCCGTCGAGACCCGAACGCGCTTCGTCGAGAAGGAGCAGTACCGGTTTTGCGATGAGTAGCCAGGCGATCTCAGCTCGCCTCTTCATCCCGAAGCTGGAGGCAGAAACCGCTCGGTCAGACGATCGCGTGAGGCCCACCACGTCGATTGCTTTGTCAACAACATGTTCCGGATGCCCAGTGAGACGAGCGAAGTGCACGAGATTCTCCCGCAGGGTCAGCTCTTCGAACAAGCCTGGGATGTGAGAGACCAGCCCGATTCGCGACCGCACCGAGCGGTCAGGGACCTTAGAAAGATCGGAGCCGAGGACCTGAGCCTCACCCCCCGTGGGTCGAACCAGGGTCGCCAGCGTTCGCAGAAGAGTCGTCTTGCCGCTCCCATTTGGGCCGACCACACCGATGCTTGCTCCGGGACGAAGGGCCAGATCTATGCCATCGAGCACGCGGCGGCCGTCCAGCGTGATTTCAAGTTTCTGGAGTCGGGCCAATTCATCCACGGTGGAAGTGTCCTCGGCGGAGGCCCGACACTCAAATCTCCCTGTGCCGCCAGACCAGGGCGGTCCCCGCCAGCAGGGCCAGCGAAAGCCCCACCACGTACCAGAAAACGGGCCCGCCTGTCACCGACAGCCTGAAAGGCTCGGTGACGAGGCGAACCAGTGCTGCGAGGCCCAGTGCTGCAGCGCTGCGCAGGCCGGGTTTGGGAGGGATCCTCGAGACGAGAAGGGAGGCGAGAACGAGCCCGACGGCCGCGTACAGCTCGACCGGGTGGCGTGTGATCGTGCTGCCTGGCTCGGCGAGTGCCCACGGAAGGTCGGAAACCGTGCCCAGGCAAGCCGAGCGCCACAGGCACCCGGCGTGCCAGCCGGCCAGTCCCACGAGAGCCGGAGCGCTGAAGCTGTCGACCACTGACAGGTCCCGGTTGCTGGTCCACCACAGCGTGCCGATGGCTGCGACCGTTGCGGCCGGAACGCTCACGCCACCCCTGATTATCAGAAGGTCGCTCAGGTTCGTGATCGGATTGATCCCCTGGCCGATCATCTCGGCGATGCGGCCCACCAGGAGGCCGGCGGCTGCAGAGCTGACGATTCGCTCGGTCGGCGAGTCGGGAAGTGATGCCCGCCACACTCTCGTCCCCAACCATGCGGCGGCGACCGCTGTGAGCGCCGCCCAGAGCAGAGTGAACTCCACGGTCAGCGCTTCGTTATCTCATCGATGCCAAGGGCGAGAGTGCGGTCGTCTATCACGCCGAGATGAGTGTCGACGAGATCTCCCGAGCGGTCGAAGAAGAACGTGATGGGGGTGCCGATACCGCCGAAATACTCGGGAACCACACGATCGCGGTCGAAGTAGTGGTCAAAGTCGAGACCGAAGCGCTCGATGAAGTCTTTGGCATCAGCCTGGTTGTCCTGAACGTCGATGCCTATGAATTGGACTTCGTCTCCATGCTGCGCAGCTGCGGAGGCCAGTAGCGGCGCCTCTGATCGGCAAGGGGCGCACCAAGCGGCCCACACATTGACCACGGCCGGCCGCCCGGACTCGGCCAGCTGCGCTTCGAGCTGCGGGCCGGTGATCGATGGTAGGTCGGGTCGGTCCTCGCCCACCAGCTGCGGTGATCCGCAGGCCGTTGCCAGGAGAACCAACGCGAGCAGTGCTTTCCTCACTTCGGGAATTGTCCCACCGTTGCGAGCTTGTCTGGCGCTAGGAGGGCAGTTTGGCTTGCTGGGTCTCGATCAATTGGGCGAAACGCGCCAGCTCATCGTCAAGGTGCCTGTTTCTCAGGCGGTCGCCCGTCGCAGGGTCGAGAAGACCCGCCGCTTCGGGCCCGAGGTGAGGCGATGATGCGATGGGCTTCTCGGAAGGGGACGCCGCGCTCGACGAGCCAATCGGCCAGCGCCGTGGCCTGGAGGTATTCGTCGTTTGCGGCCTCGGCCATCCGTCTGATGTCGAACCGGAGCGTTTCGATCATCCCGGCTACCGCTCGGAGGAGGAGGCCGATGGTGTCGAAGGAATCGAAGAGAGGCTCCTTGTCTTCCTGCAGGTCCTTGTTGTATGCGAGGGGAAGGCCTTTGAGCGTGACGAGAAACCCGGTGAGATTGCCGATGAGGCGGCCGGCCTTGCCCCTTGCCAGCTCGGCGACGTCGGGATTGGCCTTCTGCGGCATCATCGATGACCCCGTCGCATAGTCCTCGCTCAGCCGGACATAGCCGAACTCGGTAGATGACCAGATGACGAGCTCTTCGCCGATCCGGCTGAGATGCACACCCAGGAGACTCAGTGCGAACATCGACTCGACGACGAAGTCACGGTCACTGACTGCATCGAGGGTGTTATCGAACACGGCGTCGAATCCGAGCTCGCTGGCGGTCACCTCGGGATCGAGAGGCAAGCCCGAGCCTGCGAGTGCACCGGCCCCGAGCGCCGACACGTCCGTCCTTCGTCGGGCGTCCAATAGACGATCGAAGTCCCGGGATAGCGCCCATCCGTGAGCGAGGAGGTGCCGGCCCAGCGTCACTGGCTGAGCACGCTGCAGGTGGGTGAAGCCGGGCAGGGAGGCATGGCCATCCGCCTCGGCTCGTCGCAAGATGATCTTTTCGAGCTCGATTATCAAGTGCAGTGTCGAGTCGATGGCCGACTTCACCCAAAGACGCAAGTCCGTTGCCACTTGGTCGTTTCTGCTCCTCCCTGTGTGGAGCTTCGCCCCTGCCGGGGTCAGTTCGGTGACCCGACGCTCGACGGCGGTGTGGATGTCTTCGTCCTCAGGTCGGAATTCGAAGGATCCCTCGCCAATCTCCGACTCGACCTGATCGAGGGCGTCGAGGATCGAAGTGACCTCCGAGGAGTCGAGGAGCCCCGACTTTCCCAGCATCCGGACATGGGCTCGGGAGCCGGCGATGTCTTCTCTGAACAGTCGCACGTCGAAGCCGAGGCTGTCGTTGAGTGCCTTGAGCTCGTCAGAGCGGTCGTCGCCGAACCGGCCTTGCCACAGGGTCATCGAAGGCCTTCCTAGGGCCGCTTTCTCGCCAGGTTCCGAAGCCTGAGAGCGTTCAGTTTGATGAATCCGTCGGCATCGGCCTGGTCGTACACCCCTTCATCCTCGTCGAAGCTGGCGGTGCGTGCATCGAACAGTGAGTCGTCCGACTTGCGGCCGATCACGTCCACGTTGCCCTTGAACAACTTGACGCGCACCTTTCCGTTCACGTTCTGCTGGCTGTGGTCGATCGCGACCTGGATCATCTCGCGCTCAGGGCTCCACCAGTAGCCGTTGTAGATCAACTCGGCGTACTTCGGCATGAGGCTGTCCTTGAGGTGTGCGACCTCACGGTCGAGCGTTATCGACTCGATGGCGCGGTGGGCCTTGAGCATGATGGTGCCGCCCGGGGTCTCGTAACAGCCACGGCTCTTCATGCCCACGTACCTGTTCTCGACGATGTCGATCCGACCCACGCCGTTCACAGCTCCGATCTCATTCAGGGTTCGCAATACGTCGGCGGGGGAGAGCCTTTGGCCATCGATGGCGACGATGTCGCCTTTCTCATAGGTCAGATCGACGTATGTTGGCCAGTTGGGAGCGACCGCGGGATCGGCAGTCCACTGCCACATATCGGCCGGAGCCTCGGCCCACGGGTCCTCCAACACGCCACCCTCGTAGGAGACGTGCAACAGGTTGGCATCTATCGAGAAGGGGGATTGCTGACCTCGCGCTTTCTCTATCGGGATCCCGTGAGCTCTCGCATACTTCATGAGCGACTCACGGGAGCTCAGGTCCCAGATTCGCCACGGAGCGATCACCTTGACGTCTGGGGAGAGCGCGTAGGCGGCGAGCTCGAACCGGACCTGATCGTTTCCCTTCCCTGTCGCACCGTGGGCGATGGCGTCCGCGCTGTTCTCCCTTGCCAACTCCACCAGCCTCTTTCCGATCAGGGGCCGGGCGATGGATGTCCCGAGCAGGTACTCGCCTTCGTAGATGGCGTTTGCCCGGAACATCGGGAAGACGAAATCACTGACGAACTCTTCCTGCAGGTCCTCGATGTGGATGTCGCTCTCGGGTATCCCCATGGCGAGAGCCTTGGCCTTGGCCGGTCCGGTCTCGTTCTTCTGCCCGAGATCCGCCGTGAAGCAGATCACCTCGCACTCGTATGTCTCCTGAAGCCAGCGGAGGATGATCGATGTGTCGAGGCCGCCCGAGTAGGCGAGCACCACCTTCTTGATGTCTTGTGTCGTTGTCTTCATAGGTCTGCGATCTCCCGAAATTGGTCAGCGAGTTTCTTGGCTGGTGTCCCTTCGAATGCCACAACAAAGAGAGTGTCGTCGCCTGCAACGGTGCCCAGGACATCCGGCATTCCAGCCCGATCGATCGCCGAGGCGACCACATGTGCGGAGCCGGGAGGCGTCCTGAGCACGACGATGTTGGCGGATGCCTGGATGTCGATCACCCAGTTGCCCAGCACCCGCTTGAGGAGGTCTTCGGGAACCACGCGATCGGCAGGATTCTCCGGTATGGCATATGCCGCTTCTCCTCCCGACATCCGTACCTTGATCGCTCCCAGCTCGTCGAGGTCCCTCGAGACCGTGGCCTGTGTGGCATGCACCCCCTCGGATTCGAGGATGTCCACCAATTGGCTCTGGCTCGTTATCGCCTGCTCTCGCAAGACCTCTGCTATTCGATGCTGTCGTCGTCGCTTGTTCATGAGTTCTCTTCGCATAGCCAGGCGAGCACTCCGCGAGCGCTATGCATCCTGTTCGCAGCCTGCGCCCACACTCGGCTCTGCGGGCCGTCGAGGACCGGGTTGGACACCTCCTGCCCCCGCTTCGCGGGAAGACAGTGAAGGAAGATCGCCTTTTCGCCTGCGGCAGCCATCACGGCCTCATCCACCTGGTAGCCGGCGAATTCGACCGCA
>QQVI01000082.1 GCA_003388545.1 Actinomycetota bacterium | reverse complement strand
CAGGACCCGCCCGTGTGTATAGGACGGCGTCCGACTCCCTGGCGAGCGCCGAGTCGACCACATTGGACACACCGATGACCGTCGACCCCTGGGCCTTGGCATATCGGATCGCGGCGAGAGTGTCGATCGTCTCCCCGGATTGGCTGATCCCGATCACCAGCGAGTTCGAGTCGAGAACGGGATCCCTGTAGCGGAACTCCGAGGCGATGTCGATCTCGACCGGCATCCTCGTCCAACGCTCTATGGCGTACTTCGCCATCATTGCCGCGTGGTACGAGGTGCCACACGCCACCACGAAGACCTTGTCGGCGTTCCAGATGACCTCGGGGTCGACCTGAAGCTCCCGGAGAACGACCTGGCCGGAATCGACCCGGCCAGACAGAGTGTCAGCAATCGCATGCGGCTGCTCGTGGATCTCCTTGAGCATGAACGTTGGGTAGCCGCCCTTCTCCGCAGCTTCCAGATCCCATTCGACCTCCCGCTCGTCGGGAATGACCGCATTGCCGTCTAGATCGGTGACCGTGATCGAGGAGTCGGTCACCTCCACGACCCTGTCATCATCGATCACCACCATGTGACGGGTGTGCTCGAGGAAGGCGGGGATGTCCGATGCGAGGAAGTTCTCTCCCTCGCCGCGCCCCACGACCAGCGGGGAGTCCCGTCTCGCGCCGACCAGCACGCCGGGCTCGTCGGTGCGACTGACAGCTATCGCGAGCGCCCCGACGGCTCTGTTCATCACCTCGCGCACCGCATCGGCGAGCGGGCGATCGGACATCGACTCGATCAGGTGGGCGATCACCTCGGTGTCGGTATCGCTGCGGAACTCGTGACCTTCGGCCTGCAGCTTGGCCTTGAGCTCTGCCCAATTCTCCAGGATTCCGTTGTGGACGACGACGACACTCTCGTTGCAGTCGTAATGAGGATGGGCATTGATCGAGTTCGGGGCGCCGTGAGTCGCCCAACGCGTATGCCCGATCCCAGACACAGCAGGAGCAGGCGGTTCGTCCGTCAGCAGCTTCTCCAGATCGGCGATGCGCCCCGCGCTCTTTCGCACTTCGAAGAGGCTCCCGTTGTTGAGAGCTATTCCGGCCGAGTCATAACCCCGGTACTCGAGGCGAGCCAGGCCCGGCATCAGCACGTCGACCACTTCCCTCGGGCCGACGTACCCAACAATTCCACACATATCGATTCCTTTTCTGTTCAGAGAGGCGACCCCCGATGAGGGCGTCGCCGAGTCAATGACTGAAGGCGTGAGTGTCGAAAGCCGTGTCTGGCTTGCCCTGTCGCGGACCTCTGTGAGCCGGAATTGCTTCCGGGTTTTCGTCTCGCGACTCACGACCGGGTAGGCCGGGAAGGTATCCGCCGAATGATTCGATGACCTTCCTCCTCGTCACCTCGTCACGTGGACGAGGCCTGGCGCTTCATGTTGTCGACACACGCTCGATGCTGGTTCTCTCATGCCCCCTTTCCGAGGGAGTCGGCGGCCACTGCCGCCAAGCGATCAGCGTAGTCGCTCGCCTGTTCTGCGGTAAGGGCTTCCACCATGACGCGCACCAGCGGCTCGGTGCCAGACGGGCGCACGAGAACACGTCCATCGTCGCCGAGCTCCTCCTCGACCTCTTTGACCTCTTCCCAGAGATCACGGGCTGAGTCGACGTCGACCCCTCGTCGAATCGGGACATTCACCAGCACCTGTGGATACTCGGTCATCGCCTCTGCCCTGAGCTCGCGCAACTCCTTGCCCGTGCCCGCGACCACATTGAGCAGACGAACTGCCGTCATCAACCCGTCACCGGTGCTTCCGCTTTCGGTGAAGATGATGTGGCCGGATTGCTCACCGCCGAGGGTCCCCTTCCTCTCCTCGAGGGCTTCAGCCACGTAGCGGTCGCCGACCTTCGTCGTCACCAACTCGACACCGATCTCCTTCATCGACTTGTGGAGCCCGAGGTTTGACATCACGGTGGCAACGAGGAGGTTGTTCTTCAGGGTGTCGCTCGCCTTCAGATGACGAGCGATGATCGCCATCACCACGTCGCCGTTAGCGACCTTCCCTTCTTCGTCTACGACTATCAGGCGGTCTGCGTCACCGTCGAAGCTGAGCCCGATTCTCCCCCTGGCGAGGCGGGCCAGAGCCTCGGGGTGGGTGGCACCGCAGTCGAGGTTGATGTTCGTCCCATCGGGCGCATCGCCAAAGGTGACGACATCGGCCTTGAGCCTGTTGAACAACTCAGGAGCGGCTTTGAACGCAGCGCCGTTGGCGCAATCAAGGGCGATTCTCAGTCCGGAGAGGTTGTATCGCGACGCCGCAGCCAGGTGATCGATGTAGCGGTATAGGGCGTCCGAGTCTTCGAATCGGGTGCCTATCGAGTGCCCGATCGACGATGTGGATCCTGCATCACGGATGCGACGCTCGATGTCTCGCTCGACGTCATCCGCCAGCTTTGACCCTTTGGACGAAAGCAGCTTGATCCCGTTGTCGGCCGCGGGATTGTGTGAAGCGGAGACAATGGCGGCCATTGTCGCCGCCGATGTAGAAGTGAGGTGGCTGATCCCACCGCTGGGGAGCACGCCAACGTCGATCGTGTCGATGCCGACCGAGTGGAACCCTGCCTGCAAGGCCAATGAGAGCATCGGGCCGGAGCGACGGGTGTCCCTTCCGACGAGCACGGGGCCACCACGCAGATATGAGCCGGCTGCCTGGCCAATCGCGAGGGCTAGGCCGACCGTGAGCTCGGAGCCTGCCTCCCCGCGCACACCATCGGTACCGAAGATGTTCTTTCCTTCTTCGAGCAGGCGACGGAGGTCGGCCAAGTTGCTCTCCTGGGAGGGCAGTCCCTCGACTACCGCTTGGTGTACTGCGGTGCCCGGCGGGCCTTGCGGAGACCGTACTTCTTGCTCTCCACGACGCGTGCGTCTCGGGTGAGCATCCCGGCCTTCTTGAGTGTCGGCCTCAGCTCGGGCTCGGCTTCGATCAGAGCACGGGAGATGCCGAGGCGGAGTGCGTCGACCTGACCCGTGGTGCCGCCTCCTTCGAGGGTGGCATGAATGTCGAAGCGGCCCTGGGAGTCGGTCAGCTGAAGAGGCTCCATGACGCGCATGCGGGCGGCCATGGTCGGGAAGTAGTCCTCGAGAGTGCGGCCGTTGAGCGTGACCTGACCGGACCCGTCGTAGAGGCGGACCCGGGCAATCGCTTCCTTGCGGCGGCCCGTGGACTGTACGAGTGGCTTCGCCATCAAACTTCTACCTTTCGAATGTCGAGTTCCAGCGGCTGCGGCTGCTGGGCAGCGTGCTCGTGCTCCGGGCCTGCGTAGACCCTGAGCTTGCGGACCATCTTCCGGCCGAGCTTGTTCTTGGGGAGCATTCCAGCAACGGCGCGCTCCACGATCGCTTCGGGGCGACGCTCACGCAGGCTGTCGAATGTCTCGGCTTTGATGCCCCCGGGATAACCCGAGTGTCGGTAATAGATCTTCGACTGACTCTTGTCCGAAGTGACTGCCACCTTGTCGGCGTTCACCACGACGACGAAGTCGCCGACATCCACATGCGGAGCGAAGGTTGGCTTGTTCTTTCCACGCAGAATTTGGGCGATCTCAGAAGCGAGCCGGCCCAGAGGCAGGTCGGTAGCGTCAACGACCCACCAGGATCGCTCGACATCTCCGGTCTGCGGTGAAAAGGTCTTGTTGTTCTTCATGAAAAAGTGCCTCGGCAGGTTGAAATCACAGTCGAATTCAACGGGTGCGTTTGGGGAAACGGCTCCGCTGAGGAGCGGGGCACATGGTAAACCTGCTTGGAGCCAAAGGGAAATCGCTCACACGTCGCAGACATGTGTCCTTGTGGAGTCAGTCGAGACGGAGAATCGAAACCCTTGACCGCGGAGTAGCGGCCTGGCATAATCGAACATATGTTCGATACCGGCTCCGCAGCCAGGCCGACATCGAGGGAAGCGGGTCTCGATCACAACCATCTGGACTTTGAGGTGGAGCTCGAATCCGCCAGAAGAGCGCTCGGGGAAGTCTCCGACGTGGTCTATGAGCGGCACGTGGAGAGAATGCAGATCGTCGACGAGGCATTCGGAGCCCTCAACGCCTCATACCTTCGATTGATCGACCGACTCATCGATGCCGACGCAGATGGCGTCTGGGTCTCTGATGGGTCCCCTTCGCTGGCGGAGTGGCTCACATCCCGCTACCGGCTCACCACAGTGACAGGCCGAACTCTGGCCAAAGTCGCCAAGGCCCTCCCCGACCTACCAAAGATCCGCCTCGCATTCGAGTCCGGCCGTCTCTCCTGGGACCAGCTGCGAGCTGTCATTGCGATCGCCACTCCCGAGACCGATGAGGAGCTCGCCAGCAGTGCCCCCGACCTCAGGCCATCGGAGATAAGGGCCAGCGCAAGGGAGGTCAACGACAAGGAAGCCGCAGAGGCGAGAAGAAACCGATATGTCACCTACGACTTCCACGACCGCGAGCCGATCTTCGAAATGAGACTGACACTTCCCGACGAAGACGGCGCCACCTTCATGACCGCCCTAACCCGCAAAGCGGGTCAGATCGACCTCGATCCCTACGACGGCGGGCCTGGCGAGTTCGGGACACGCCTGGCCGATGCGCTGGTCCAGATGGCCTCGGAGTCGCTGGCCTCAGACGCCGACCATGATCGGGCGACTCTCATGGTTCGCACCGATATCCCGACCCTGCTCGGCGTCGAAGGAGCAACGCAGGCAAAGCTCGGCGACGGGACCACCGTCCCGCCCGATACGACGATCACAAACGAGACCCTTCGTCGCTTGGCTTGTGATGCGCGGATACAGCTCGTAGTCGAGGACCCGGTAGACGGAGTCATCGGAATCGGCCGCACGTCTCGCACCATCCCGCAATGGCTGGCTCGCATCGTCCGGGCCCGAGATGGTGGCTGCCGGTTCCCCCAATGCGAACGCACGCTTTGGCTCCAGGTCCACCATCTCAAACACTGGGCCGACGGCGGGCCTACCGACCTCGACAACCTCATCACTCTTTGCGGCTTCCACCACAGGCTCATCCA
>QQVI01000185.1 GCA_003388545.1 Actinomycetota bacterium | reverse complement strand
AGGGTAGAAACTGCTCGCACCTACCCGACGCGCGGCCGGGTTTTGTCTCGAGTCAGAATTGGACCGCGGCGGCAGACCAATGGAAACCAGCACCGAAAGCTGTCAACAGCACCAGATCGCCTTTGGCGATCAACCCTTTCTGAACCGCCTCATGGAGGGCGAAGGGCACGGTCGCCGAACCGGTGTTCCCGTATTCATGCACGTTGACATACATCTGGTCGTCGGACAGGCCCAGCTTCTTGCCGACCGCCTCGATGATCCGGAGATTCGCCTGATGAGGAATCACCATTGCTACGTCCGCAACCTTCTTTCCAATTTTGTCGAGGACCTGCGCCGAAGCCTCCGACATCCTTCGCACCGCCTCGATGAACACTCGTCGCCCATCCATGACGATTCGGTTGTAGTCGCCCGAGGCGAGGGTGAGCTCATTGAACGGGTTACGGGTTCCACCGCTGGCAAGCGTCAGTATGTCGGCGTACCGGCCCTCGGTGCCGCTGACCACGTCGAGGAGCCTGGCTCGGGAGCCCTCCGGGCCAAGGACGACCGCTCCTGCTCCATCACCGAACAGCACGGCAGTGGCCCGATCTTTCCAGTCCATCATGCGACTGATCAACTCGACCCCCACGATCAGGATCTTCCGTGGCTCGAATGCGATTCGCGCCCGAGCGACATCGAGGGCCTGGACGAAACCGGCGCAGCCACTTCCGCCAAGGTCATACGTCGGAATGTTGCGGCAACCGAGCTCTTCTTGAAGGAGGGCGGAGGTGTCCGGCGTGTAGAGCTCCGGCGTGTCGGTTGCGACGATTATCTCGTCTATATCCCGGGCGTCGAGGCCGGCGTCTGACAGCGTCACTCGCGAGGCATTGGCTGCGAGTGTCAGCGTCGATTCGTCCGGGGCGGCGAAGCGGCGCTGCTTGATACCGGTCCGTTGTGTGATCCACTCGTCACTGGTGTCCACGAGCTGAGCCCAGTCGGCGTTGGTCATGATCTGCTCAGGGACATATCCACCGAAGCCAAGGAAATGCGCCATCAGCCGGAGCCTAAATACATTCATCGCACCGAGCCGCCGAAACCTGCCGGTTCATACCCGGCTGCAGACCTCGCACAGGCCCCGGGATCACGCTGACAGCCACCAAAGAGGTCGCTTGGTGTCACTAGCATCGCCGTGCCATGACGAGCTATAAGAGTGAGGGTCGCCCGTGATCCAGTCCATCAGCCCAACCGATGAGAGTGTCATCGCCAGCTACGAGGAGAACTCCCCGGAAGAGGTGAAGCGCCACATCGATGCGTCGGTGGCGCTCCAAAAGGAGTGGGCCGGCGTCGCTGTCAGCGAACGCGCTCCTCTGATGATCCGTGCTGCAGAGCTTCTGGAGAAGTCACGCGACTCTCTCGCTGAGCTCATGGCTGACGAAATGGGCAAACCGGTCACACAAGGTCGCGGTGAAGTCGAAAAGTGCGCGTGGGTCTGCCGCCACTACGCAGAGAACGCGGAGCGCATTCTCGCCGATGAGGCAATAGAGACGGACAGGTCGGCAAGCTATGTTGCCCATCGGCCACTGGGCGTTGTGCTCGCCGTCATGCCCTGGAACTTCCCTCTATGGCAGGTGTATCGGTTCGCCGCGCCAGCGCTGATGGCCGGCAACGGGGGCATCCTCAAGCACGCTTCGAATGTAACCGGGTGTGCGCTCGAGATCGACCGCATCTTCACCGAGGCCGGGTTCCCGGATGGATTGTTTCGCACCCTTGTCCTCCCCTCATCGAGAGTCGACGAGGTCCTCGAGCACAAGGGGATCGTGGCAGCCACCCTCACTGGTTCCGATCCTGCGGGGCGAGCAGTTGCTTCCAAGGCGGGGAGTCTGCTCAAGAAGACCGTGCTGGAGCTCGGAGGGTCCGACCCGTACATCGTCCTGGCGGATGCCGACCTGGAGAAGGCTGCCGCGACCTGTGCCACGTCGCGTCTCATCAATGGCGGCCAGTCCTGTATCGCTGCGAAGCGATTCATCGTGGAGAGCCCTGTCGTGGAGGAGTTCACGGAGTTGTTCGCTTCCAAGCTCGGTCAGGCGGTGGTGGGAGACCCCCGGGACGAGAACACGACCATGGGCCCGATGGCTCGCGTGGACCTTCGCGATGAGCTGCACGATCAGGTACAGGCAAGTGTCGATGCCGGAGCGAATCTCCTCATGGGCGGCGAGAAGCCCGAGGGGCCGGGGGCGTTCTACCCACCAACGATCCTCACTGGCGTCAAGGACGGCATGCCCGTCTACAGGGAAGAGACCTTTGGCCCGGTCGCAGCCGTGATCACTGCCGAAAGCGCCGACGAGGCTGTGGACATCGCCAACGACTCCGACTTCGGCCTCGGTGCCGCCATCTTCACCGATGACATAGAAAGGGGTGAGGAGATCGCTCGCAACCGGTTGGAGGCGGGCGCGGCTTTCGTGAACGCATTCGTTGCTTCGGACCCCAGGCTTCCCTTCGGCGGAATCAAGATGTCCGGGTACGGGAGAGAGCTGTCCGACATTGGGATGAAGGAGTTCCTCAACGCCAAGACTGTCGTCGTGGCGTGAGACATCGCTAGACCGTCCGCCCCTGGAGGGGCCTGCCACGCATCTGACGACTGTCTCCCCACTGCCGTTACGATCGGCTCATGACCGATAGCTCCGCCGACGCCCTCATTCTCTTTGGCATATCGGGCGACCTGGCCAAGAAGAAGCTTTTCTCTGCGCTCTATTCCCTGACTGAAGAAGAGAAGCTCGACATGCCGATAATCGGCGTCGCATCGAGCGAGTGGGACGACGAAGAGCTTCGCCGCAAGGCACGTGAGGCCCTCGAAGAGAGTGAAGACTCTGTAGACGATGCGGTCTTTGACAAACTCGCCGCCAATCTCACATATGTCTCCGGCGATTATCGGGAGAGCAGCACGTTCGAGTCGATCGCAGAAAAGGTCGGCGATGCCCGATGCACGGTCGCTTACCTCGCCATACCGCCAGACCTCTTTGACGATGTAGTCACCGGCCTCGCCTCCGTAGGTCTCAATGAGAGCGGCCGGGTCGTGCTCGAGAAGCCATTCGGAAGAGACACCAACTCAGCAGAGCAACTCAACGAGATCGTTCACAACCACTACCCGGAGGACCGCGTCTACCGGATCGATCACTTCCTCGGCAAAGAGGCAGTCCAGAACCTGATGGTCTTCCGGTTCGCGAACACGGTGCTCGAGCCCGTGTGGAATCGGCACTACATACATTGTGTCCAGATCACGCTGGCCGAAGACTTCGGTGTCGAGGGACGTGGTTCGTTCTACGACGGAGTCGGCGCAATTCGAGATGTGATCCAGAACCACCTTCTACAGGTGCTCTCCGTGCTGGCCATGGAGCCGCCGGTATCGGATGCGGCAAGCGCCCTCCGTGATGAGAGGGTGAAGGTGCTCGAGGCGATCAGCTCGCTTTCCGCAGACAACGTGGTGAGAGGCCAATACGAGGGCTACCTCGACGAGCCAGGCGTGGAAGCGGGCTCAGACACGGAGACTTACGCCGCCGTGAAGCTCGAGATCGACTCCTGGAGGTGGGCCGGTGTGCCCTGGATCATCCGTGCCGGCAAAGGGCTGAAGTCAACGGTTACCGAGGCCGTAGTGGAGTTCATGAGACCGCCCCATCTGCTCTTCGCATCGACAGACAAGCGGCCCGGATCCAACCGGCTCACGTTCAGAACCACTCCCGAGGTCGAGATCAACATGTCGCTCCAGGCAAAGACACCAGGCCCGACTATGGAGAGCGAGCCGGTGGAGCTTCATCTTCAACATGATCGGCTCCCGGGTCGCGATCCCTATGACCGACTGATCGAGGACGCTCTGACCGGGGACCAGACGCTGTTCGCTCGACAAGACGAGGTGATGGAAGCGTGGCGGGTGGTCGAGGGCCTCCTCGACGACGACAAGCCTGCCTACAGCTACGTGAGGGGCTCCTGGGGGCCTGAGGAGGCCAATCGCATCCTCGGGGACCACGCTTGGACGACGGTCTGATGCCTTGGCGCCGATTGGCCTGACCCGGCGATTCTGACCGTCACCACGATTGCCACAAGGCCAAGCAGGTCCCGACTGCGCGACCTGGCGCGAGAGGTGGGCCGAAACACTCGATCGTCGCCTCGCCCGCTCACGAAGCTGCCGAGGAGGATTGGCAGGAACCGTGGTGACCGGGGCGACGATCGAAACTTCGATGGCTCGTGGCTTTCAGCACGGAGTGATGTTCACCAGACGTTGTTTCCACAAAGTTCCCGAGCGGTTACAGCTCGACGACTTCTCCATACAGTCGAGAGCAGCCCAAATGCAGGCCGAAACTACGATCAGCCCCATGCCCGCAACTCACGAAGTGCTCAACCAGCCGCCACCCCTCGAGGGCTACAACCTCTACACGAGCGACCCGATTCTCGATGCTGCGGTGACGAGGGAAGGCGCCAAGGGATGGCGAGACCAACTGGTCGCCTACGGCGAAGAGGTCGGCTCCTCCGAGGTCTTCGAATGGGGCTTCCTGGCCAATGTCAATGAACCGGTGCTGAAGACCCACGACCGCTACGGGCGTCGGGTAGACAGGGTCGAGTTCCACCCTTCGTGGCATCAATTGTTGGAACTGGCGGTCTCGAATGGCCTCCACTCCCTTCCCTGGGAAGAGAGATCAAACGGCACGGGCCATGTGGCCCGCACAGCTCTTCTATACATGTCATCACAGGTCGAGGCGGGGCACTTCTGCCCGATATCGATGACGACTTCCGCCGTGCCTGCCATGCGAATCTCACCGGAAATCTCAGCCGACTGGGTGCCGCGGATCTTGACACGAAGCTACGACTCGTCGTTCCAGCCCGTTGACAACAAGACAGGCGTGCTGATCGGCATGGGAATGACCGAGAAGCAGGGCGGGTCCGACGTGCGAGCCAACACCACCAGGGCAGTTCCGGCCAACGGCGAAATGGAGTACTCGATCACCGGCCACAAGTGGTTCACATCGGCGCCGATGTGCGACGCTTTCCTCATCCTCGCCCAGGCGCCGGGCGGCCTCTCCTGTCTCCTACTGCCGCGATG
>QQVI01000345.1 GCA_003388545.1 Actinomycetota bacterium | reverse complement strand
CCAATTGGAGGCAAGGCCCTCCCATCCTGTGGATCGTGTAGCTCATCTCCGTCTCGGGATTGGGGCCGGTGACCGCGAGAAGGGCGAACAGCGCAACGACGCCAATTCCGGCGCCCGTTAGAGCTCGAAGACTTCGGGAGGAGGTTCGCATCCATACCCTCGACCCCGAAGACTAGGGACCTTGAGGAGGTGGCGGTCCGCAGGCAGAGCCGGAAGGTTCAGTTCTCGAAGGGCACGGGCCATCCGTCGCAGTGACTGGAGGCGACCCCGGGCCGGACTCTGGGTCGGGGTGTCGCAGGCCTGATCGGAGCGCTTGTACGCTCAAGACCTCTGGCGCGAGAGGAGGTGATGATGAAGCGCAGCTATTCCCGACTCGATCAGGCGATGGTCCGGGACAACGATGGATTGCGGCCGGCGTCGCTCGACGAAGCCATTGCCCGTGTGGCCGACGGACTGAGCCGGCACAAAGGCGATGCCTTCGGGATGTTCAGTTGTTCCAAGGCGACCAACGAGATGAATTACATCGCTCAGAAGTTCTCTCGTGTCGTGATGGGCAGCAACAACATCGACAGCTGCAATCGCACCTGACACGCTCCATCCGTCGCCGGTCTGGCGGCTGTGTTCGGAGCGGGCGGTGGCACCAGCTCGTACCAGGAGATCGAGTCCACCGATCTCATCGTCATGTGGGGATCGAACGCGCGTGAAGCGCACCCCATCTTCTTCCATCACGTCCTCAAGGGCCTTCACCGCGGGGCGCATATGTATGCGGTCGATCCCAGGCGGACCAGCTCGGCCCAGTGGGCCGACGTCTGGCTTGGCATCGATGTCGGCTCGGACATTGCCCTGGCCAACGCGGTCGCACGCGAGATCATCGACAGGGGGCTCGAGAATAGGGACTTCATAGAGAACGCCACGACCGGCTTCGACGAGTACGCAGCCTCGCTCGACAGCTACACAGTCGATCGAGCGGAGGAGATAACAGGGGTCCCTGCTGCTGCCATTCGAGACCTGGCCATCGCCTACGGGAATGCCGACACGGCTCAGATCTGCTGGACACTTGGCATCACAGAGCATCACAACGCGACCGACAACGTTCTTGCCCTCATCAACCTCGCCCTGCTCACAGGGCATGTCGGACGCTATGGGTCGGGCCTTGTCCCTGTCCGTGGCCAGAACAACGTCCAGGGCGGGGGAGACATGGGCGCCCTTCCCAACAAGCTGCCTGGCTTTCAGGACGTCGAGGATGAGGAGAGCCGGGCCAATTTCGAAGCAGCGTGGGGATCGCAGATACCGCCGAGGGCCGGCAAGCACATAAGCCAGATGCACGAGGCGATGGACGAAGGAGAGATCCGCGCTCTCTACATCATCGGCGAGAACCCGCTCCAATCGGAGGCCGAAAGCGCGACGATGAGGCGCCGTCTCGAGAACCTCGATTTTCTGGTCGTCCAGGACATCTTTCCTACCGCAACCGCCGAGCTTGCCGATGTCGTGCTCCCGGCTGCTGGATGGGGAGAGAGCGATGGGACGTTCACTTCGAGCGAGCGAAGGGTGCAGAGAGTGCGAAGGGCGATCGACCCGCCGGGCGATGCCGAAGACGACATTGCGCTTCTCAGCAGGGTGGCGCGAGCGATGGGAGTCGACTGGCCCACCCCCAGCCCCGAGGAGGCCTGGGATGAGATGCGGATGCTCTCGCCGCTTCATCGGGGGATGTCGTACTCCCGTCTCCAAGAGCTGGGTGGGATCCAGTGGCCGTGCCCCGATGACCAGCACCCCGGGGAGTTGTTCCTTCATGGGAGGCTGTGGGAGCGGCCGATTGTCGGGCCGCCGGCTCCATTTCACGCGGTGGAATGGGCGGCGCCCGTCGACACACTGACAATCGAATACCCGATACGACTCACCACCGGCCGAAGGCTGGATTCGTACAACACCGGCGTCCAGAGTGGGCGCTACGAGTCTCCGCGCCGGATCCACGGGGTTCTCGATCTATCGCCGGAGGATGCGGCAAGTCATGGACTGCAGGATGGCCAAACAGTGAGGGTGACATCACGACGGGGGAGCATCGAAGCTCCGGTTCGCACGGACCGCTCGCTACGACCCGGTCTCGCGTTCATGGCAGTCCACTTTCCGGACGACACCGATGTCAACGCTCTGACCGTGGACGCCTGGGATCCCAAGTCGGGCACGGCAGAGTTCAAGGCCACGGCGATAAGGATCGAGGCGATCGGCTGACATGGACATCCGCTTGCTCCTCGACAAGCCAACCGAGGAAGAGAAAGTCGCTGTCGACGCCCTGCTCGGTCCACCGGAGTCGGCTTGGAGGGGAGGGGATTACGAGCCGCTCGATGGACGTGTCGCCTACGGTGGCCATGCCGCCCGTGAGCAGCGCCACCTGCTACTTCCCGCCCTGCACGCTGTCCAGGACGCTGTGGGATCCATCAGCAAAGGTGCTCTGGGATACGTGTCGGAGCGTCTGATGATCCCGCCCGCCGAGGCCTATGGCGTCGCCACCTTCTATGCCTTGTTCCGGACCGATCGATCAGGAGGTCGAGTCGTCCATCTGTGTGACGACTTCGTCTGCTCCGGCCGAGGCGCCGGCGAGATTGCATCTGCTCTGGACGAAGCCGGAGTGCGATGGGAGCCGAGCCCATGCCTCGGTCAGTGCGATCGGGCGCCGGCAGCCCTCGTCCATCAGCCCGGTGACGGTTATGTCTCGGTGGCGCCCGCAGACGGGAGTGCGCTTGGAGCAGATCCAGCATCCGATCAGCCACCACCGGTGATCCATCAGGCTCGCACAGAGCTTCGCCTTCTGAGGAGAGTCGGTGTCGTCGAGCCAACCAGCTTGGAGGACTACACGGGCTCTGGAGGATACGACGTGCTCCGCAGCGCGATCGAGATGGGTCCCGATGAAGTGATCGGACATCTCGAGTCCTCGCGGCTGAGGGGTCGGGGAGGGGCCGCGTTTCCGATCGGAGCGAAGTGGCGCGGCCTACGTCAGGCTGCGGGTGGTGGCAAGTTCGTGATCGCCAATGGCGACGAGTCCGAGCCTGGAACGTTCAAGGACAGAGTCCTGATGGAGGGCGACCCCTTCGCTCTGGTCGAGGCGATGACGGTCTATGCGTACGCCACCGGGGCGGAGAAAGGCTTCGTCTACCTGCGCGGCGAGTATCCGCTGGCAGAGAGACGGATCCTTGCGGCCATAGCACAGGCGAAAAGGGCCGGGTTGCTCGGCGACAACGTTGCCGGCGCAGGGTTCAGCTTCGACCTCGAGTTGCGGCGGGGAGCAGGTGCCTACATATGTGGTGAAGAGACCGCACTCTTTGCCTCGATCGAGGGTCATCGCGGCGAGCCGAGACAGAAGCCGCCATTCCCGACCGAGCGGGGAGTCTTTGGCATGCCAACCGGAGTCAACAACATCGAAACGCTGCTCGCCGCTCTAGCTGTGCTCGAGCTCGGGGGAGAGGCCTTCTCGGCGATCGGGACCCAGGAATCGACGGGCCCCAAGCTCTTTTGCGTATCGGGTGATGTTGAGCGGCCGGGTGTCTACGAAGTCCCACTTGGCACGGAGCTCGACGAGTTGCTGAAGCTATCCGGTGCCATTGAGCCGATGGCTGTGCTCATGGGCGGGGCAGCCGGGAGCTTCGTGGACGAAGATCAGTTCGGCATGCCTCTCAGCTTCGAAGGAGCCCGGGCGGCCGGAACCACCCTCGGCTCCGGTGCCGTCGTCGTCTTCAGCAGCGCCACCGATTTCTCCCCGGTCTTACGTCGCATAGCCCGCTTCTTCCGGGATGAGTCATGCGGGCAATGCGTTCCCTGTCGCATTGGCACGGTGCGTCAGGAAGAGGCCCTGGCACGTCTGGACGCTCGCAGCCCGCTGGGCACAGAAGCCGACGAGAGACGTCGTCTCGATGACCTGGCCACGGCCATGACAGACTCATCGATCTGTGGGCTCGGCCAAACGGCTGCTTCCGCCATACAGTCCGCCATCCGTCTCGGTCTCCCTGGAGCTCCATCGTGAGCGTGGAGATGAACGTGAACGGGCGCCCGGTGAGGGTCGACGCCGGGTCCAGCATCCTCGATGCCTGCCGGGCCGGCGGTGTCGAGATCCCGACGATTTGCCACGGACCGACGATGACG
The DNA here is from genome assembly GCA_003388545.1 of Actinomycetota bacterium. GTDB lineage: Bacteria > Actinomycetota > Acidimicrobiia > Spongiisociales > ZC4RG35 > MA-ANB-1. The sequence continues at coordinate 1,012 of QQVI01000345.1, read as the reverse complement.
CCGGCCAATGCCTGCCGCGTCTGCGTCGTGGAGGTCGAGGGCTCCAGGGCGCTCGTGCCCTCGTGCTCGCGTCCTGCCGAAGAGGGTATGGAGATCAACACCGACTCCGACCGCGTGCAGATGAGCCGGAAAGTCATTCTCGAGCTCCTCGGGTCGGCGACAGAGCTCGATCGCTCCAACGCCTCGATTCTCACCTGGCTCGAGAAGGCCGGCGCCGACACCGCCCGGTTTGGCCCACCGGAAGGGCCAAAGACGAGGCACTCGCCACGCCCGGGTCACCACGACACCGTGCCGATCGACAACGCTGCATCGGTACACGAGCCGGTGAAGATCGAGGACGATCTCTACGTGCGCGACTACAGCAGATGCATCCTCTGCTATCGCTGCGTGGACGCCTGTGGGATCGAGCACCAGAACACATTCGCCATCGCCGTCGCCGGAAGGGGCTTCGATGCCCGCATCTCGACTGAGTTCGACGTTGCGTTGCCCGACTCGGCGTGCGTCTATTGCGGAAATTGCATCACCGTCTGCCCGACCGGCGCTTTGACGGGGAAGGTCGAGTTCGACATGAGGGAAGAGGGCAGCTGGGACGAGTCGGCCCAGGAGGTCACCCGAACCGTGTGCTCTTACTGTGGTGTCGGCTGCAACCTCGACGTTCACACACAGGACGGGCGAATCGTCAAAGTCGATTCACCACACGATCACGACGTGACTCTGGGCAACCTGTGCATCAAGGGCCGTTTCGGATGGACCTACGTCCAGAGTGGTCGCAATGACTGAGGCGATCACCGAGCGCCCCGTGATGCGATATCGGGAAGGCGTCGAAGAGCTGGTCGACAGCCTCGTCGTTGAGGAGCCATTGGAGATTCGGCTCGACGGAACATCCCTCGCCGTGGTGATGCGATCTCCTGGGAACGACACCGACCTGGCGCTCGGTTTTGCCTTGACGGAAGGCATCATCGATCGGCCGGGGGATGTCAGTGCCGTGACCGAATTGGGGGAGGGGAGAGTG
>QQVI01000230.1 GCA_003388545.1 Actinomycetota bacterium | reverse complement strand
TGGCCGGTGATTCCCAGGACGAGTTTTTCTTCTACCGGTCTTCGGATGGGGTGTTCAAGTATTACGACGTGAATTCGGATGGCTCGTTGGGTGCTCCGATCAAGGAGGGGGTCTACTCGCTTGGTTGGGACTCCATAACCGCCGTCGACCTCGATGGAGACTCCCAGGACGAGTTCTTCTTCTACCGGTCTTCGACCGGGACCTTCAAGTACTACCACGTGACCGAGGATGCCTCCCTGGGGCTGCCGGTGAGGGAAGGCCTCTACTCGCTGGCGTGGGACTCGATCACGGCAGTCGAGCTCGATCCGACCCCTTGACCGAGAGAAGCAGGTGAGTGCGCTTCCTTCAGGCGGTTACCGTTGACTCGGATGAGGTTGCTCCGACTCCCCGCCGCGGTCGCCCTGATACTCGCGTTCCACAGTGCTGCTCTCGCAGATGGCTCCACGCAGCTGGATCCCGACGGCTCATTGCGGTACGAGCCGGTGTTCGTCGACGAATCCGGGACCACGACCGTTGCCGATATCGACTCATTGACATCTCCAGCAATCTCACCGGACGGGAGCGAGATCGCATTCTCGGGTTCTCTTGGGGACGAGTCGCTGGCGCTCTATGCCTTGTTCGTGGTGGGAGTAGACGGATCGGGGCTCGAACAGGTGACAGACGGGACCTACGGAGAGTTCGATCCCGTTTGGTCGCCAGATGGCGCATTCTTGACTTTCAGCCAGAACCAAACGGGAAGCTTGTCCCTGTCTGCGTGCTGTCGTCTTGCCAGAGTCGAGATCGCGACAGGAGCGATCACCGCGCTCACCGGGGCAGTGGGCGCGATCAGACCTGCATTGTCTCCTGACGGTGCCCTTCTTTCCTATGACAACCCAACCGGATTGTGGACAATGCCGTCGGGAGGGGGCAGCCCCGTGCTCCGCGTCTTGAATGGATATGACTCGAGTTTCTCCCCCGACGGCGAATCTCTTGTTTACGTGATCAACGTCAATGGCCTTCGGCGCCTTCGGACTGTGGACATAGATTCGGGCGTGGTTAGAACGCTGTTCTCGACGTCGGGTCAGATCGAATCCCCGAAATGGCGAGGAGGTCGCATCTACTTCGTACACCACACCGGCTCTGGCTACGACGGGCGATCTGACGTCGAGCTCCGATCCATAACGACTTCCGGCACGGCGCTGAGAGTCGAATCGAGCTATGCCGATCAGAGAGTTGGTTTTGACGTCTTCGACAACAACGAGATTCTGTTCTACAGGTCTTCGAATGGTGACTTCAGCTACTTCGATATTGCGCCCGATGCCGCGTTGGGGTCGGCAATGGCATCAGGCTCCTACTCGGTGGGTTGGGATTCGATAACCGCCATTGATCTTCACGGCGATGGTCACGACGAGGTGTTCTTCTACCGGCCCACGGATGGTGTCTTCAAGTATTACGAGACGGAGGCAGACGGTTCGCTCGGACCGGCTCTAGCCGACGGGACCTACTCGCTCGGTTGGGACTCGATAACTGCTGTCGACGTCGACGGCGACAGCCACGACGAAGTCATGTTCTATCGGTCGGCGGATGGAGTGTTCAAGTATTACGAGACCAAGCCCACTGGAGCGCTGGGGGCACTGCTGAGCTCCGGGAACTACTCGTTGGGATGGGACTCCATAACGAGAGTCGATCTCAACAGTGACGGTCGTGACGAGCTGCTCTTCTACCGATCTTCGGATGGGGTGTTCAAGTACTACGAGACCAAGGCGAATGGTTCTCTCGGTACTCTGCTGAGCTCCGGCACCTACTCCCTTGGTTGGGATTCGATCACGAAGGTCGACCTGAACGGCGACGGCCTCGATGAAATGCTCTTCTTCAGAGCGTCCGATGGGACCTTCAAGTACTACGAGACGAAGCCGACGGGGGCTCTTGGAACTTTGGTGAGCTCTGGGACGTATCGATCGGGATGGGACTTGGTGACCGCTATCCAGCTCGACGACCTCGGCTGACCTATCACGCGTAGTCTCGCGTCAGTATCTCAAGACCGGCGATATCGATCCGATAGCTACATCGTGACTGTTCTAGACCGCAAAGCATGGCTCTCCGTCAGAGCCATGCTCCAGTCTCTGCTTGCTGGCGTCGTGCTTCTCGGTCTCATCGTTCCAGGGACCGCAGCCGCCAGCGAGCCGCCCCCGGATATAACTTTCGATGGCGCCGGGTGGGGTCACGGGGTCGGGATGTCTCAGTACGGAGCATACGGGATGGCGGTCGAGGGGCACACTGCTGACGAGATCATCTCGCATTACTACGCAGGTGCGTCAGTTGGAAGCTACGCAGCATCGCCGATCTGGGTCAATCTAGAGCGCGACTTCGAAGTGTTGCAGTTGACAGTTGGCGATGTCGGCGAGGGCGTGGGTGCTCCGGTCACGGTCACCGATGGAGCCACCGAAGTTCTTGCTGTCTCGGGTTCCACTATCGACATCGCAGCTTCTGGCACCGGCTGTGTGCTGACGGTGACAGCTCCAGAGGCCGCACCTGTGGTCCTCGATGATCCGGACTGCAGCATCGACATGCAGTGGTACGACTGGTCGACTGCCGGCACCGTGCCTACTACGAAGGTGACCATCGTCGGATGCCTCTTGGCCGATTGGAACGTCTCGCCGACTATCCATCGACCTTGTGAATACGCAAGGGGAATGCTGCATCTCAGAACTGGCCCCGGAGGGCTGGATCTGTCGGCAGAAATGCTGATCGAAGACTATGTCGTGGGAACGTCGGAGATGCCCTACTCGTGGGACCAAGATGCTCTTCAGGCCCAGGCCATCGCTTCTCGCTCCTATGCGATTGGAAGACAACTAGATCGCGGCGACCCTGCGACGAACTCGTGTGACGGCTGGTGTCACGTCAAAGACAGCATCTCGGACCAGCGCTACGTGGGTTGGGGTCATTCAAATACCGGGCCATGGATAGCTGCCGTCCAGGCCACTGCCGGGGAGATAGTCAGCCACCCGTCTGCCCCCAATGGAGTGGTCACGGCCTACTTCTCGTCATCTTCCGGCGGCTTGACTGAAAACGTCGAAGAGAAGTTTGGAGGGTCCCCAAAGGCATACCTCGTTTCGGTTGACGACAGCGTGGCCGTGGACGGGACGGTCTTCAATCCGAAGGCGTCATGGGTCACACCAATCGCGCATGACACCGTGGCAGCGGCGCTCGGGCTCGACCTTCTGCTCGACGTCTCAATCGTCGACGTGAGGACGTCCGGGAGCGCGGCGATGCTCGAATTCAGCGGGCTCGACTCAGAGGGCGCTTACAAAGTGGTCCAGCAGACCGGCACCTGGACGCGCACTACTTTCGGGCTGTTCTCAGAGTGGTTCACCGTCGGATACCAGGCTCCGTTGCTCGAGTCAGACGAGATCTTTTTCTATCGCTCGTCTGACGGCACCTTCAAGTATTACAACACGAGCCCTGCCGCGAAGCTGGGGTCGCTGCTCAAATCGGGCCTCTACTCGCAAGGATGGGACTCGATCACGGCCGTCGATCTCGATGGCGACTCTCAGGACGAGGTCTTCTTCTACCGGTCTTCGGATGGGGTGTTCAAGTACTACGACGTGAAGAGCGACGGAACCCTCGGCGCCCCGATCAAAACAGGCGTCTACTCGTTGGGCTGGGACTCGATTACCGCGGTGGATCTGGATGGGGACGCTCAGGACGAGCTCTTCTTCTACCGGTCGTCTGACGGCACGTTCAAGTATTACGACGTCAAGTCCACCGGAGCTCTGGGTGCGCCGATCAAGCAAGGCGTCTACTCGTTGGGCTGGGACTCGATCACACGGGTTGACGTAGACGGCGATGGCCAGGACGAGTTCTTCTTCTACCGATCCACAGATGGCACGTTCAAGTATTACGACGTGACGGCCTCTGGCTCACTTGGCAACCTATTGAGCTCAGGCACGTATTCAGTCGGCTGGAGTGCAATCACGGCCGTCGACCTCGATGGCGATGAGCAGGATGAGCTCTTTTTCTACCGGTCGAGTGATGGGACCTACAAGTACTACAACGTGAAGTCCAGCGGCTCACTCGGAGCTCTTTTGAGCTCGGGCTTCTACTCCGTGGGTTGGGATTCCATCACCGCTCTGCAACTCGACTGATAGCCCTCTAGCGGACGAGAAGCCGGATCGCCGAGGTGCCTCTGAAGGCCAGCGCCGTTGGAAGGTCGAAGACATCGAACACCACCAACTCCTCAACACCTTCAGCCTCTTCGAGAACGGCCAGTCGGTCAATCAAATAACTGTTGAGGGGATGAGCCTGCGCTTCGCGCATGGTCTCGTCGGTCTGCCGCCACAGTGACCTCACCTTCCTGGCCACTCTTTCGGCCAGTCTGCCGACGCGCGTCCCACCCCGCATCCAGGCCAGCAGATGGCGGCGCGCCGCCTGGCTTGCTCGAGTCGGATCCATCACCGCTGGTGAAGCAGACGTCGCATTGACGAGAGTGGTGTCGGGAAGGTCGAATTGGGCGAAGGCTCCCGGGTCGCCGGTGAAGATGACGTAGTCGTGGGCATCGTCCGCGGCGATGTATGCGGCGCAGGCGTTGGCTCTCAATGTCTGCGTGATGAGGGCTACCTTCATTACTCGATGACCCGGCGGTAGACATCGATGATTTGGCTGGCCACGTTCTCGGCAGCGAAGCGTTCCTCGACCATCGCCCTACCGGCCTGGGGGTCAAGCCGGGAAATGTCATCTCGTAGCGCCGCAACGCTTTCAGCGATCGCCTCTGGGGGCGTGTCGTTGTCGAGGAGTAGCCCGCAAGCCCGCTCGAGATCACCCCAGGTCGACTCGGCCCCGCCATTACGCAGAGACACAACCGGAAGGCCCGATCCGATCGCTTCGAGTGTCGCAATGCCAAATGTCTCGAACGGGCTCAAGTGAACCAGTACGTCGGCGCCCTCAAAGAAGCCGGTGAGCTCATCGTGGGATCTTGGACCTGCGATTGTGACAGAGCCGGCGATGCCCGCTTGCGACGAGAATCTCTCGATGGTGGGGCGCAGCGGACCATCCCCAACAACAGTCAGGGTCGCGTTGGGGTCGTAGCTCGTTCGGTACTCGGCGAAGCTGGCGAGGAGAGCGTCGATGCCCTTGTGGGGCATGAGGCCCCCAACGTAAATCCATGCACTCAGGTTCGTCGTTTTCTTAGGTAGGAA
>QQVI01000188.1 GCA_003388545.1 Actinomycetota bacterium | reverse complement strand
GAGCTTGGGAAGTCGCATCGCGAGGGGGGTCTGGCCACCCTCGAAACCGGGACGGAGGGTGTTGCGAGCCTTCAGGCCCTTGGTCCCACGTCCAGCGGTCTTGCCCCGGCGGCCACCCTCACCACGGCCAACCCGGATCTTCTTCTTCTTCGATCCTGGCGCCGGAGCGAGGTTGTGCAGTTTCAGCTGTTCTTTCTTCTCAGTCATCTGGAATCACCCATCATCTCAAGCCTCTTCGACATCAACGAGATGACGAACCTTGTCAATCATGCCTCTCAGGGAGGCGTTGTCCTCATGTGTTGCCGACTGGCGGATCTTGCGCAGCCCCAGTGCCTCTACCGTTGCTCTCGTCTTGGGCTTCTCGCCGATGAGCGAACGACGCAAGGTCACGGTCACCTTCTTCGCCTTAGCCATCGTCATCACCCGAATCCTTCGAATGGGCTCGAAGCGATTCCGTCGACCGATAGGCATTCAGCAGCCCCGGTGGGACGATCTCCTCGGGCTTCTTGCCACGCAGGCGGGCGATGTCGTCCGGCCGGCGCTGGCCGGTCAGGGCATTCATCGCGGCACGGGCGACATTGAGGTGCGTCGGAGAGCCGAGGGACTTGGCGAGGGCGTCCTTGACACCCGCTGCCTCCAGTATCTGACGCACGGCGCCACCGGCGATGACTCCGGTTCCGGGTGCGGCCGGCTTGACGAGGACCTTCGATGCTCCGTGCACGCCCACCTGATCGTGGACGACCGTCTGGCCGGCCATGGGGATCTCGACCATCTCGCGACGGGCGACCTCCATGCCCTTTTGGATTGCCGCAGGCACTTCCTTGGCCTTGCCGTAACCGACTCCGACCTTGCCGTTGCCATCTCCGACGACAACGAGAGCCGTGAAGCTGAAACGACGCCCACCCTGGACGACCTTGGACACGCGATTGATCTGGATCACACGCTCGTCGTACTGATTGGGATTGTTGTCATCTCTACGGTTTTGTTGGGCCATCAAACGCTCCTAGAACTCGAGCCCGGCTTCGCGGGCTGCTTCGGCCAGGGCCTTGATCCGGCCATGGTATTTGTATCCGGCGCGGTCGAAGATCACGGATGTGACCCCCGCCTCCTTGGCGCGATCTCCGACGAGCTTTCCGACCTTGCTCGCCGTCTCCTCGTTCAGGGCGTCGGAGCGGAAGTCCTTCTCCTGAGATGAGGCAGACGCGATCGTATGGCCGGCGACATCGTCGATCACTTGCGCGTATATGTAACGATTGCTGCGGAATACGGCGAGACGGGGACGCTCGGCCGTTCCGGTGATCTGCCTTCTCACCCTCTTGTGCCGGCGCCGGCGGGCTTCGGTGCGACTCGTAGCCATCACTTACCTGCCTTTCCTGCCTTGCGGCGGACGTACTCACCGGCGTACCTGATGCCTTTGCCCTTGTAGGGCTCGGGAGGACGGACCTTTCGGATGTTGGCGGCTACCTGGCCGACCTTCTCCTTGTCGATCCCGGTCACGATGATGCGGGTTGGCTCGGGGACATCGAATGTGATGCCCTCAGGAGCCTCGACGTTCACCGAATGACTGAAACCCACCTGGAGCTCGATGTCGGATCCTTTGAGCGCGGCCCTGTAGCCGACTCCCTGGATCTCGAGCTCTTTCTTGAAGCCTTCGGAGACGCCCTGAACCATGTTGAAGAGGAGGGCGCGACTCAAACCGTGCAAAGCCCTCGCCTGGGGGCTATCGCCATCGCGGCTCACGGTGATCACGCCGTCTTCCTGTTCGAACGCGACCCGCTCGTGAAATGTGCGGGAGAGCTCGCCCTTCGAGCCTTTCACGGTCACGTCTGTGCCGTTGATATTCACTTCGACGCCGGAAGGCAGCTCGACCGGCATTTTTCCTATACGACTCATGTCACCACACCTCGCAGAGAACCTCTCCACCGAGACGACGGCGGCGAGCCTCACGGTCGGGAAGTAGGCCTTGACTGGTGGACACAACGGCGACGCCGATCCCGCCCTGGACTCTGGGGAGTTCTGAGGCGCCCTTGTAGATCCGGTGACCGGGCTTGGAGACTCGCTTGATGCCGACGATGGCCGGCCGACGGCGCTCGCCATAGCGGAGAACCAACTCGAGCTCGCCGTGCGCGCCATTCTGCTTCTGCTCGTACCGATCGATGAACCCCTCATCGACGAGAATCTGGGCAATGCCGACTTTGAGTTTCGAGGACGGCATCGTCACGCGTTCGTGCCCCACCGAAATCGCATTGCGAATACGGGTGAGCATGTCCGAGATCGGATCGGTGACCATTACCACGATGCCTTCCTCACGCCGGGCAGCTCGCCAGCAGAGGCGAGCTCACGCACACAGATACGGCACATACCGAAGTCACGCAGGTAGGCGCGTGCCCGCCCGCACCGCTTACAGCGGTTGTAGGCGCGGACCTTGAACTTCGGCTTGCGCTTCGATTTTGCAATCAGAGATTTCTTAGCCATACAGCGAACTCAACTCCTATTCCCCTGACGCCTTCCGGAAAGGAAACCCGAAGGCTTCCAGCAGGGCCTTGGCCTGCGCGTTGTCCGGGGCGGTTGTGCAGATCGTTATGTCCATTCCGCGAGTGGTCGACACCGAGTCGAAGTCGATCTCGGGGAAGATCAACTGCTCGGTGACGCCGAAGGTGTAATTGCCGCGTCCGTCGAAGGACTTCGGGTTGAGACCCCTGAAGTCACGGACACGTGGGATGGCCACCGCCAGTAGACGGTCGAAGAACTCCCACATCCGGGCTCCACGCAAGGTGACAGACACCCCAACCGCAACGCCCTCGCGAAGCTTGAAGCCTGCAATCGACTTGCGCGCCTGGTTGACCTTGGGCTTCTGCCCGGTGATCAGACTCAGCTCTTCCTCGGCCGATTGAATCGCCTTCCGGTCGTTGACGCCGTCGCCAACGCCCATGTTCACGACGATCTTCTCCAGGGTCGGGACCTCCATCGGGTTCTCGAGCCCGAGATCGGCCTTGAGCTTCGCGGCAACCTCGTCTTTGTACTTCGTCTTGAGGCGTGGTGCGCTCATAGCTCGCTCCCGCACTTGACACAGACGCGGACTTTGTTGCCGTCGTCGTCGATCTTGTGGCCGATACGGGTCGCGCCGTCCTTCTCGCAGACGATCATGACGTTGCTGGCGTCGATCGGCATGTCCTTGTCGATGATCCCGCCTTGCATTGTCTGTCCTGCGGGCCTGGTGTGACGCTTGGCAGTGTTCACACCCTCGACCTGGACCTTGCCCTCAGACGGGAAGACTCTCGTGATCTGTGACTCGACGCCGGCGTCCTTGCCGGAGATCACCATCACGGTGTCACCTTTCTTCAATTTCATATCACAACACCTCGGGGGCTAGGGACACGATCCGCATGAACCGGCGGTCGCGCAACTCGCGTGCCACGGGACCAAAGATGCGGGTCCCACGGGGTTGCTGGTTGTTGTCGATGATGACACACGCGTTCTCGTCGAATCGGATGTACGACCCATCGGGGCGACGCGACTCCTTGCGGGTTCGGACGACCACGGCGCGGACAACCTCGCCTTTCTTCACCGACCCACCAGGAGTTGCCTCCTTGACCGAGCCCACGAACACATCGCCGATGCCGGCATAGCGGCGTGACGAGCCTCCGAGAACGCGGATACAGAGCACCTCGCGGGCACCGGTGTTATCGGCGACCTTGACGCGCGTCTCCTGCTGGATCATCTGGCACGCTCCACGACCTCGACCACACGCCACCTCTTCTGCTTCGAGAGCGGACGCGTCTCCATGATCCTGACCGTGTCACCGACGTTGGCGTCGTTGGCCTCGTCATGGGCATGTAGCTTGGTGCTGGTACGCACCACCTTGTCGTACCGCGGGTGTAGCGACTGGGTGGGAACCTCTACGGTCACCGTCTTGTCGCGCGCGTCGGAGATGACGACGCCGACACGCGTTTTACGGCGATTTCTTGTTTGATTGTCGGCCATCAGGCACTCTCCTCGGCGCTTGCCTCACTGGCAGCTGCCCGTTCACGCTCCCGCATCACTGTCAGGATGCGGGCGATCTCTTTCTTGACTGCTTTCATGCGGGAGGTGTTGTCCAGCTGGTTCGTCGCCACCTGGAAACGCAGGTTGAACTGCTCCTCCTTCGCCTCGGCGAGCGCTTCGCTGAGCTCCTCACCGCTCATCTCGCGTATCTCGGCTACGTTCACAGCTCCTCCCTCGACACAATGCGCGTCTTGATCGGCAGCTTGTGCCCTCCTTTGCGGAGAGCCTCACGTGCGAGCTCTTCTGAAACACCGGCCAGTTCGAACATGACCCGGCCCGGCTTCACGACCGAAACCCAGAACTCAGGGCTTCCCTTGCCCGAGCCCATGCGGGTCTCGGCGGGCTTCTGGGTGACCGGCTTGTCCGGGAAGATGGTGATCCAGACCTTTCCACCACGCTTCACAGCGCGGGTGATGGCGACACGGGTGGCCTCGATCTGCCGGGAGGTAATCCAGCCCGGCTCGAGAGCCTGAAGGCCGTACTCGCCGAAATTGACCTTCGTGCCGCCCTTGGCGACACCGGACATTCGGCCCCGGTGCATCTTCCGATGCTTTGTCCTCTTGGGCATCAACATCGCTTACTCCTCTTCACCTGAATCGGCGCCGGCCTCTTCGGCCGCCTCTTCCGCCTCTGCAGTGCCAGACTGGGAGTCGGTGGCATCGGCGGTGTCGGTCGCGACGTCTTCTTCGGTGTCATTCACCGCTTCGTCGACGGTCGCGGTGGTCTCCTCTTCTTCGATGTCCTCCCGGGCGCTCTCGTACTCGATCTGCGCCTCGGCGGGTGTGGGACGCCTTCCGCCTCCGGCCTCGATGATGCGACGACCTTCGCGCGGCTCTCCTGACTCGACAACCGGTCGCTTGCCCCCACCGGCCTCGATGAGCCGCGGCTTGGACCCTGCCCCTGCAGCTTCCTCGGCGCGGGACTTGAGGGTCTTGCGAGTGCGACGAGGCCCACCTGCGGCGAGATCTGCCTCTGCTGCGATCTTCTCGCCAGAGCTCGGTCCGCTGATCACGACCTCGCCCCGGTAGACCCAGACCTTGACGCCGATTGCCCCAACCGTGGTCTTGGCAGTCGCCGTCCCGTAATCGATGTCGGCTCGAAGAGTGTGTAGCGCGACGCGGCCCTCGCGCTA
>QQVI01000118.1 GCA_003388545.1 Actinomycetota bacterium | reverse complement strand
CGGCCTGTTGTTCATTGGCGTGGTCGGGCAGACGCTCGTGTTGTGGATCGTGTTTCAGCTCATCACGACCCTGGCCAACGCATCGGCAGCCGACGCAAAACATGCCCGGATCCAGCGCGCTCTCGCCGAGTGCTCACAAGCGCTCCTCAACCGGACCACGGATCAGCCTCTCAAGACGGCTCTTCGCTCGCTGCTCGATGCCACCGACGGTCACTACGCCTACATCGACATCAATCGGACCGACGAAGCGGGAAACATCACCTGGGAGATAGTCGCCGAGGCAGTCGGGGACGACTACCCCGACGGTGATCCGACGTTCACGAGCGGAAGCTACGACCAGATGAGTGTCGCACTCGAGCGCCTGCGCAAAGGCGAGCCGGTGGCAGTCAGGACATCCGAGCTGGCCATGCCGATAAGGGCTCGCTACGAGAAAGAAGGGATCAAAGCGGAGTTGGTCGCGCCCATATTCATCGGTGAGCGCTGGGTTGGCTCACTTGGATACACCGATCACATCCGCGAGGGCTCCTGGAGCCAAATCGAGATCGACGGGTTGATGCGCGCTGCGGAGATGGTCGGCGCGTATTGGGAGCGAGAGACGGCGCGGGAAGGACTGATGGAGTTGGCTCAGGCGAAGGACCGATTCATCGCCGCTGTGAGCCACGAGCTACGCACTCCGCTGGCCGCAGTTGTCGGGTTCGCCGGGGAGCTGGCGTCGGGTGTGAACGGGTATTCCCCTGAAGAGGCCAGCGAAATTGCCTCGATGATCTACACGCAAAGCCTCGAGCTGACCCACCTCGTCGACGATCTTCTCACGTCAGAGCGCGCCGCCTCCGGGAACCTGACGATCAAGCCTCGGGAATTGGCCCTTCTCGACGAGTGTCGGGACATAGTGGGCTCGGTTGCCGTGGAGGGCACAGTCTCGGTGGAAGGCGAGCCGACAACAGCCTGGGCTGACTCGCTTCGAGCTCGCCAGATCATCCGAAATCTACTGACCAACGCCTCCCGATATGGGGGGTCGACCATCGTCGTCGAGGTCGGATCAAGTCAGGGCGCAGCGACCGTCACCGTCAAGGATGACGGCGCGGGAGTTCGCCACATCGATGTCGACCGCATCTTCGACCACTACTACCGGTCCCAGGGCCATGGCTCGGTTCCAGACTCGGTGGGCCTTGGTCTCTCGGTTGCCCGCCAGCTCGCAAGGTTGATGGGTGGCGACATCGCCTACCGACGCAGGGGAGGATGGACCCACTTCGAGCTGAGCCTTCCGCTGTCAGCTCCGACCGAAGCAGTCACCCCCGAGATGCCCGAGTTGGGGTGGGAAGCCCCGGACGGCCTGACAACTCAATCTTCGAACGGCGGCGCCCCCATCGCGTCAACCCTGAATAGCCAGGCAAGCCGGTCATAGGACATCGCGTGGTGGAGCACCACCGCGGCCAGGTAAGACCAGGCCACCCAGGCCGGGCCGGCAACGAACCACCCGATGATGCCCGACCCGAACACGGCCAGCTCGATGAGGAGCCGAACGGGACCTGACACCGGGAAGGGCGCATCACCACGGGCGCTCCCGTCACCGGGCACCCGGTAGCTCGCCCAGAGCACCATCGCCCCAAGTAGTAGCCCAAACCCGAGAACCCACCTCCAGGCACCAGACCCTGCCTCGAAGCCGAGGCGGAACAACCCGACGAGCCCCACCACTTCCAGCAGGAACCGGAATGCGAGATTCGTGGGATGAAAGCCCATGGGCTCCGATTCTTGCAGAACCGGCCTCGCCTAGTTCTGGGAAGATCGGTCCGGGGACGTGTCGGCGAGATCTTGGGAGGTCCTGAGAACTGCCGGCCTTGGCTCGTTCGGATCGAGGAGGTTGGCGTCCAAGGTTTCCAAAAGGGCGGACCACGTCGGCGGGGTTTCGCCTGCCGAAACAGTTACGTCCCTGACAAAGCGAAAAGCCACCGCCCACGACCGATACTGATGCGAGAACAGACGTCGGGCGAGTTCTTCATCGACTCTCTCCTCTTCATAGAGCACTCCGAGCAGAGCCCATTCAGAGGCCACCATCACGAGCGAGTCGTGAGCGTCCCAATATGGTCGTCGATCGAAGTCAGTCTCACGACGGTCCGAGTAGAACGTGCTCCATGGCTGAGGCTGCGATGCGTAGTGGCCGGTGAGGAACTCCCACGCATCCGCCCGAGCGCGCAACAACTCCTTCGAGTTGTATCTGGCGAATAGGTCGGTCGTCTCCCTGGTCCTCTCGCGCCGACGGTCAAAGGCGAGAAGAACAAGCCAATGATGAGAGGGGCCACCAAGACCCCTACAAGCTCGACGATCAGCTCTCCCGACATCCGCCCTTTATTGCAGCGACTGTTGTAGAACCTAACAAGAGAGTCAGTTTCCTGGCCTGGCGGGCCAGGGACTCAGGAGCCGCGTACCAGTGGCGAGACCTCTTTGCCGAGTAGTTCGATCGAGCGAAGGTTTCGGTCGTGGGAAAGCTGAGCCGGGTTGTGAAGCATGAACCGCTCGATATCGAGCCACTCCTGCCAGCGCATGATCTTGCCGGCGACCGTCTCGGGGTCCCCGAGAACGAGTGAGCCGTCTGGGCCTCTCATCCAGTCGTACTGCTCACGCGTCATCGGCGGCCACCCGCGCTCCCGCCCGATCTTGCTCATCATCGCCGCATACGAGGGGTAGACCTCTTCGGCCGCCTGATCGTCGTCGTCGGCGACGTAGCCATGTCCATGGACTGCGATGGGGAATTCGGCCGGGTCGTAATCGTTCTCGACCAGGGTCTGCCGGTACAGATCGACCAGAGCTCGGAACCTCGCCGGCTGCCCTCCGATGATCGCAAGGACGATCGGCAGGCCGAGCGTGGCTGCTCTGACAACCGAGGCGGGAGTTCCGCCGACACCGACCTGGATGGGAAGAGGATCCTGGAAGGGACGGGGGTAGACACCCTGGCCCCGGATCGGGGCTCGGAACCGGCCGCTCCACTCGACAATCTCGTTGTCGCGGATGGCGAGCAGCAACTCGAGTTTCTCGACGAAGAGCTCGTTGTAATCGTCGAGGGAGTACCCGAAAAGCGGGAAGGACTCTATGAACGAGCCACGGCCGACCATGAGCTCTGCCCGACCCTTTGAGATCAGGTCCAGTGTGGCGAAGTCCTGGAATGTCCGAACCGGGTCTGCTGAGCTCAAAACGATCACGGCTGAGCCGAGCCTTATCCGCTCGGTCCGCGCCGCTGCTGCAGCGAGGGTGATGGCCGGCGCCGAGGCCGCCATGTCGATCCGATGGTGCTCCCCGAGCCCGTAGGCGTCGAGGCCAACCTCTTCAGCCTTGACGATCTCGTCGACGACGTTGCGCAGACGCTCGCCATGCCCGATGGTCTCGCCCGTCTTCGGGTCCTGGCGGACGTCAGCGAAGCTGGTCAAGCCGAGTTCCATGTGTTGATTCAACCTTTCGTGAGGAGCGATCGGGCCATCGGTTGCAGTGTTCCCGGGACCCGGCGAGTGTCAAACTTGCGACTGTCCCAACATCGTTGAGGGTTCAACTATTCCAGTCGTTTGGTCAACCGCCAACAACCGCTCCGGTCGCATCCGTGGACTTCACCGGTGCTGGCATCAAGCGATGGGCCAGGAGGAGCATCACCACCACTACCGAACCTGCATAGAGCCCAATCATCATGGGGTGTGAGGTGTCCGAACCTGCCCTGATGCCGTGGATCAGAGACGCAAAGAAGATGCCGAGCGACGAGTAGTGGATGGCTCGCCACGCTCTCTGACCGATCCACTTCTTGAAGTAGAAGCTGAACGAGACGATCACCATCCCGTACAGAGACACCACGCCCAGAGCTATCGGGAGCGTCTTCCAATCGGATCTGCCAGGTATGAGGATCTCGGCCCAGCTGAATTCGAGGAACTCGTGTATCGATATGACGAAGACATGGACCAGCGTCGCAAGCAGGGCGCCAATGCCCAGCGACTCGTGGAACCACGTGAGCGGCTTCGCCTTGACGAGGCGACCGAGAAGCTTGGTCGAGACGAGCAGGCCCCAGATCACGGTGGCACTGAGCAAGGCAAAAGCAACGATCCCCGATCCCCGGATGACGATCCATTCACCGCTCATGCCGCAAGCTCCGTTCCGACAGTGGCGAAGACCGAACCGTCCTGCCACACCACCACGGCCGATCGGACCCAGCTCTGCTCCTCTGCCCATGCCAGACCGTCGACGCCGTGGAGGAGCACTGCCTTGGCACCGATCTCGGCATCCAAGGCCGTGGAGGCAACCACGGTGGCGGATAGGACCGGGCCGGACATCGGAGCCATGGTCGACGGATCCATGATGTGGCTCACCGCCCGGCCGTCGACCTTCCAAACACGACGGGACGTCGAGCTGGTTGCCAGCGCACCTCTCCCGAGGCGCACCCGCGCTGCAACGTTTCCTCGATCGTCGAGGACACACGCGATCGTGTCAGGATCAGCACTGCGCATGTCTCCTCCGGCCGAGACCACTGAAGCCAGACCAGATTCGACAGCGCGATCACACGTCCAGCCCTTCGCTATTCCGCCAAGATCGATTCTCGTACCAGGGGCGCGCTCGAAGCGTGGTCCATCGATGCGCCAACCGGGCACGGCAAAGTGCCCCGGTGCCTCGTCGCAGTCTGTCACCTTTTCAAAGGTGGATGAGTATCCCCATCCCTCAACGGCGGCTCCAACGCCGATGTCGACCAGCCCGGCGGTGATGCTTCTCGCCCGATCACCCTCACGAAGCAATTCGGCCATGGCCTCTGAGACTGTCACTGCCGAAGCGGGGTTGTCATTCAACCGGCTCAGCTCACTGTCGGGTCGGAACCTGCTGAAGCGAGATTCGACTTCCTCGAACCAGGAACGAAGGCCGGCCAGATCATCGACGGACCGACACCATGCTTCAACGGTCGTCCCCATGGCTTGAAATGATCGAGCGATCATGAGCCGCTGCTCGTTGGTTGTGGGGCCGTTTGCGGCTGAGCGGCGCGAACCACAGTCACCGTTTGCGGAGCATCCTCCTGAGTCGGAGCAGGCTGGAAGCGGACCACGAGGATTCCCTTGCCAGGGAGGGTGGGGATCTCCGAGCCGGTTGATGAATCGATCGACGAAGACTCAGGCGTCTCAGGTGTAGAAGCTCCTCCACGGGAGGGTTGGAGCGCCCAGGCG
>QQVI01000071.1 GCA_003388545.1 Actinomycetota bacterium | reverse complement strand
GAGAGATGACCCAACAGACCGGCGAGGTCGTCGACTCGCTCGCCGACTCCGACAGTGTCGACGTCGAGAAGGCCGACAACCTGGCCCTTGTCGACCAGGATTTGCGCGGAGTGGAAGTCACCATGTGCGGCCGTGGAGGGCTCAACCTCCACAGAATCGAGCGCCTCGAGGATGGGACCAAGCTGTTGTGAGGACTCCGGGTCGACGATCGAGAGAAGTCGTGCGTGGTCGCTAGCCCTGGCAACCGGCCCTGCAATCACCCTGTCGGAGCTATCTGGTCGGGGCAGCATCTCGAGGAGGGAGATGACCTGAGCCGCCGACGGAAGAGATGTCGACCTTCGCTCTAGCGCCCTGCGCAGGGTGCGGCCCGGCATGGCCTGCATTGCCACGACTCCCAGGTGGCGATCCCACCCATAACTCCGTGGCACCGGGACGCTCTCGGAAAGCCTCACGTGAATCGACTGGAGACGTGAGATTTGGGAAGGTCGGGTGACCTTGATGAACGCACTGTGGGCACCTCCACGGGCCTCGATCACGGCCCGACGCATAGGGCGATATGAGCGGGTTCGGAGCGAGATCTGACTCTCTTCAGCCCCCAACTGGCTGAGTACTTTGCGCGCTTGGTCCGTGTCGGTCGCTGAGGCGAGGCCAGGGAGATAGGGATCATTTGGAAACTGCCAAACTGCGACTTCGACATCGCCAGCGCTGAATATCGGTACATCATCCGGCACATCGGTGATCGTCGAAGCGACGTAGGTGGACTTCCCGGGCTTGCCGCGCGAGTCGATGGTGTCGGCCAAGTACTGAACGGTCACACTTCGACCAGGTATGTACCGAATCTGCGAGACGCGGTGTGACCGGACACGATCTCCGGCCATGTCGGCAAAGCTACCCAATAGGGGCTCAGCCCCTTCACCTAGCAGGATCTCGAGCCCGGGGACTTCAGGATCCGATAGTGGTGTTGCAGTCGTCATGGGTCGCAATCTCGTCTATCGGCGCCGAAGGCGAGAGATGAAGTCTTCGGTGCCAAGAAAAGGGGGAGGCGAGACCCGGGGGCAGGGTCTCGCCTCTCAATGGGCTCGTTGGTTTGGTCCGGATACCTGTCAAGGAACTCCAGAGGCGCCAATCAAGGAAGTAAACGAAGCCGTGCGCCGAAACGTTACAGCCGGGTTATGAGAACCGTGCCAAGACGCTCAAGGTGTCGATCAACGCCTTCGCCTGGTCGGCACCTGCGCTGACATAGCGCTTGGTCGGTGGGAAGACCATGAGAACTCGGGAAAACCCGACGTGCCGGATGATCGCCCGGGAGGAATCACGGCCGACCTGCAGGACTGCTGTCTTGGCATCGAGAGGGAGGAATGCGCTATGGAACTCCTCACTCCCGAGGAGACGGTCGGCGATGTCCTGCAGATCGGCCCGGTCGGGGCGAGGGCGGGCTGTGACACCGGCCCTCCTCCTCCCGCCCCTATGACCGAGCTCGATCCTCCCCGCTTCGCCTGTGACGGGCACACTCGCCTCGAACTCCGCCACTTCGATGCGCATGAGGAAGTGGCGTTCGACCTGCTGGCGAATGCGGAACTCGACGTCGCCAGCGTGGACTGTCGCCGCACCCGGGCTGTGAACTTCACCGTCAAGCCCGAGCTCGGCGAGAACCGACGACAACAACTTCCCTGGCTGGCTAACCAGTTGGATTCACTTCCCGCTCTTCCGCGATCAGGATCGCCGGCTCGACCGGCTTCCAAGCCTCCTGGCGCTTCACGATGAGCAGCCACACCAACGCGTAGATCGCAGAGAGCCCAAGCATGACAAAGAACCTGATGTAGATCTCGCCCCTGGTGAGGAATGGAGGTGCGATGTACCACAGTGTCACCAAGAGGGCGGCGATCGCGACAAGCTGAGAGACCGGGTAGAGGCGGTCTCGGAACGGTCGATCGAGGTCTGGCCTGCGAACCCGGAGGCTGATCACCGAGATGTTGACCAGGATGTAGCTGAACAGCCAGGCACACACCGCGGCGAGAATCAGCACGAATATCGAGTCGATGTCACCGTCGATGACGATCGCGTACACGGCCGGGATGATGAAGGCAACGCCGATCCCCATATAGGGGCTCTTGTACTTCGCATGGACCCGACCAAAGATCGCCGGCATCGTGCCGTCTTTGGCCATGCCGTAGAGGATGCGCGGTATGCCCGCCATCAGCGTGTTGATTGTGGCTGCGGAGGCCAGCAGCACGGCGATCCCAAGCCACCAGACCCCGAAGTCGCCCATGACAGCCGATGCAAACTCCGGAATGGCGAAGGGTGTGTCGAAGAGAAACACGCCGGCTTCCTCATCGAGAAGGACGTTTTCGACCTGCCTGGTGACACCGGCTCCGTACAGAAACATGGCCACCGCCACCATCGTGACTCCGACGTACATGGCCCTCGGGATGTTCCGGAATGGATCTCGGAGCTCGGATGCCAATGGCGTCACGTATTCGACGCCGACGAACAGGAACATTGCGAGGCCGACCATCGAGAGGACGGTCTCGAAGCCGGGACTCGGCCCGATCAAGCCGCTGCCAAAGAAGCCTTCGATGGGCGCCGTCTTTGCCTGAATGGTGCCCAGCAAACCGAAGACGAACAGGGTGAGCCACATGAAAGCAGTCATCCCTACTTCCGCTCGCCCGTATACCTCGATGCCGAGGTAGTTCACAACGCCGAACACTGCCAGGAGGATCACGGCGACCATCCACGACCCACCTTCGAGGAGGCCTTCCAAAGGCTCGAATGAAGCCGCTGCGAACAGGCCAGCGCTCGCCGTCTCCGCCGTGCCCGCGAAGAGGTGGACTATCAGATATGCCGCCAGCGTCCCGGTGATGGCGAAGAAGCGGCCCATTCCCGCCGCGATGTAGTCATACACCGATCCTGCTGTCGGCATGAGAGCCGAGGCTTCGGCGAAGCTCGAAGACTGCGCCATCATCACCACGTAGGCAATAACTATGGCGAGTGCAAAGGTGCCACCACCGACACCGAAGCCCTGGGTGGCGGTCAGCACTACCGAAGCGGCAATGATCAACCCGATCGAGGTTGCCAGAGCTGTGGGAAATCCAACTACACCCTCGGCCAAGGTGGCCGAACGTTGCTCGGACGACATTGCTCCTCCTTCAGAGCCCCGATGCACCCATCGCCACTAGCGAAACCTAATCCGGAGGTGATGCCCGATGTCTGAGAAAGCTGCTCGTTTCATGTGCTGGCCGCCTTGGGATGTCTCGACTCTGGCGGCAAGAGCTGTAAGGCCAGTCGTGGCTTTCGGGTCCGCCGCCGAGGCTCAAGATCCGCGTCGAAATTGCCGATCCAAATAGATGGTCGGAAAGCGAAGATGACCACAAAGCAAAAGGCGCCCAGCACTGCGCGCAAACGCACAACTAGACACGCCAAGGCCAAGGAGGCTCCCGACGCTGCTCTCCAGGCCGGCGAGCGCCGCTTCGAGACTGTATTTCACAACGCCCCGGTGGGAATGGCGATCCACAGACTGAACGGCGAATACCTGGAGACGAACGCCACCTATGACGAGTTGTTCGGGTACTCCAAGGACTTCACCCTTGAACAGTTGATCGAGATGGTCTCGCCTGAGTCGAAAGAGTCGACTCTCGCTGCGTTCAATGCCATCGCGAACAAGGAAGAGAGCACGGTGACATTTCAGGGCGCGTTCACGGCAGCTTCCGGTGAAACGGTCCATGCCGTTGTCCAGCTCTCTCTGATCCCTGACGCCGACATGTCGGAAGAGCTGGTCATAGCCCAGGTGATCGACATCACCGAGTTGAAAGAGACCCAGAAACGGCTCGAGGAGAGCCTCACATCGAAGAACCAGTTCCTCGCGGCCGTCAGCCACGAGCTGAGGACACCGCTCACCGCCGTCATCGGGCTCGCCGAGTTGCTGCGTGATCCAGACCAGGACTTGAGCGCGGAGCAGCGCACCGACCTCATCAACACCATCGTTGAATCCGGCTTCGACGTATCGAACATGGTCGAAGACCTCCTCACTGCAGCACGGCAAGAGGCCGGACAGTTGGATGTCGTCAGCGTCCCGGTGCATCTCCAGGCTCAGACCCGGCAGGCGCTCGAGGTTGTCCATGGCGACGTCGATGTTCTGATCGTCGGCGACGCGCCACCCGCTCTAGCCGACCCGGGTCGGGTCCGTCAGATTCTGCGAAACCTGCTGACGAATGCATTCAAATATGGTGGCGATGACATCCGAGTCGACCTGGATTCGATCCCAGGGTTTGCGCGCGCAATCGTCAGCGACGATGGGCCGGGCGTGCCGTCCAAGACCGAAGACTTGATCTTTGCCTCCTATGCCCGGGCGCATTCCAAGGAGTCACACCCGGGTTCGGTGGGGATCGGTCTCAGCATCTCGAGGGAGCTGGCAAGGCAAATGGGGGGCGATCTCGTCTATCTCAGACGCGGTGATCGGACCAGCTTCATCTTGACCTTGCCGATCCATCGCCGACTTCCGCCACAGCCCCGCTAACTGTCGCAAGCTGCTCGTCGGCGATCGGGAGAGACACCCGGAACACGTTGTGTGATCCCTCTCTGACACACACGAGGTCGCCTCCCTGGAGTCGGGCGAGCGAGCGGGAGACGGTCAGCCCCAGCCCTATGGAGCCCGGAGCCGTTACCAGGCCATCGGCACGGGCGTACGGCTCGAAGATGCGATTCATGTCGGACTTTCCCAGGCGCGGACCGTTGTCACGCACCTCGACCACGGCGTAGCCGTTCTGGCGGCGCACCTGTATCAGCACCTCCTCGCCTCCGTAGCGCACCGCATTGGTGGCGAGGTTGCGGACGATCTGTCGGAGTCGGGCCGGGTCGGCGTAGGCCATGACCGATCCGTCGGGCTCGTCAACTTCGAGATCCAATCCGGGAATCAGGGTCAGCGTCCGGCGAACACCTGCTCCAAGGTCGATGCTCTCTGGCGCGACTTTCACCTCACCGATGTCGCCGCGAGCCCAAACCAGCAGGTCCTCGATGATGTGCGACAACTCAGAGCTGTGAAAGGAGATCAGCTCGCGAAACTCCTCTTTCTCTCGGTCCCCGTAGAGGTTGAGGTCGTCTCTCAATTCCTGAGCGAAGCCGACTACTGCCGTGAGCGGTGTGCGCAATTCGTGGGCGACGGATGCCAGGAAGCGGTCTTTCGATTCGATGAGCAGCTCGAGACGATTCTGGACCTCTC
>QQVI01000259.1:1428-5240 GCA_003388545.1 Actinomycetota bacterium | reverse complement strand
TATGGAGTCGGAGTCGATCAAGGAGGAGACATGACTCAGACAGCAACGAGAGAGGGAATCGGTCCGATTTCAGCCACGGCGACGGAATCACTCCGGCCCGCAGGCTTCGTGATGCTCGGCGGTGTTCTGCTGATGGTGATTGGGGCCGGCCTCTACTTTTCCACTGGCGCGGACCTCTGGGAAAGCCTGCAGGCGAGAGAGATGGCAGCCTGGCTCACCTCGGCCGCGGATAACACTGCGACTCTCTACGCCAACCTGGCGTTCTGGATAGCGGGGTCCGTGATGCTCGGGGTTGGTGGGGCTCTAGCAACTCATAGGGTCGACAATCCCGCGGGTCGAGGGGCCCGATTCTTGTTCGGCCTCGGCCCGGCCTTGAGTGTTCCCGCGTTCATCGCGATGGCGTCCATAGTGCGGCTGTCGGAGACGGCTGACGCTTCTGCGCAGATTGCGGACACCGTTGGCTTTGTCGGGGCGCGACTCGACGATCTGGCCACCGTGATACTCGTGGCAATCGCCCCCGTGTTGCTCGTGGTGTCGGCACGCAACGACTGGGTTCCTCGCTGGCTGCGGCTTTTTGGCTACGTGGCCGGTGTCGCTGGCCTGTTGAGCCTGGTGACCATTTTCACGGGCTACTCGGCCCTGTCCTCGTTGATCATCCCCATAGGCCTTGGCTGGACCGTTTCAGCCGGTGTGGTGGCCGTTCGCGCCTCCTGACGCGTGATCCCGGGTCGGGTCCGCACGGCGCCGATCCGGCCCGGGGCGAGTGGGACCCCTTCTCGGAGGAGTGGCTGTCGCCTTATCGAGGCGCAGGCTTGCTTCGGGACCGGAGCTCGGTCGCGAAGCGGACCCTCTCATTCACGTTGAGGACTACCTCTTCACCTTCGGCGGCGATGTGGAAGCCGTCGGAGTTCTGTGAGATCACGATGTCCTCGAGCGACCAAGAGGCCAGCTCACTTCCGTCGACAGACACGACCATTTGTTTTCCGGTCAGGTCGACTACGACACCCAGGGGAAAGCCCGGCTCTCCGACGAGCCGGAGTCTTGCATCGAACGAAGCCATATCTCCTCCGCTCTCAGCCCGACCCCTCGGCCTTCAACAGCCTATACGCTCCCGGGCGCGATTAACACCCCGAGATTCGCCACATACCGTCTTCTAAGACTTCCTACCCGGAGTTTTCTCTGCGTCCGAACTTAAGCTGGCTCCAGCCATGACTGATGTCGAGCTGGCCACGCCGCAAGAAGGACTGACCCCGACCGAGGTACGTGATCGGGTCAGAGCCGGGTTGGTGAATCGGGTGGTAGAGACCCCGAGTCGCACCACCGGCGAGATCGTTCGCGCCAATGTCGTCACCCGCTTCAACATCCTTCTCGGGGCACTGCTGTTGGTGACCCTGATCGTGTTGCAGCAGCCACGGGATGCGCTGTTTGGGGTGGTTCTGGTCACCAACTCGGCAATCGGCATCATCCAGGAGCTCCGGGCCAAGCGCACCCTCGACCGCCTCGAGGTTGTCGCCGCTCCCCGAGTCCGGCTGGTCAGGTCGGGCAGAGTGACCGAACAGAGCATTGAGAACGTCGTGGTCGACGACTTGATCGATCTCCGGCCAGGCGAACAGCTGGTCGTCGATGGAATCGTGACGGAGTCATCGGGGCTCGAGATCGACGAGTCGCTGATCACCGGTGAAGCCGACCCCGTCCGCAAGCAGGTTGACGACATCTGCCTTTCGGGAAGCTTCGTCGCCGCAGGTTCCGGCCGCTATCGGGCGACACGTGTCGGGGAGGATGCATATGCCGCCCGGCTGGCACACGCCGCCAAACGATTCACCCTGGTGAGATCTGAGCTGAGAGACGGGATCGACAACATCCTCGGGATCGTGAGCTGGGTAGTCGTCCCAATCGGGGTCCTCCTCGTTTGGAGCCAGATGAGGGGCGGCGGCACATTCATCGACGGCCTCGGCGGCGCGGTTGCGGCAGGTGTGGCCATGGTTCCTCAAGGTCTCGTCCTCCTCGCCTCGATTGCGTTCGCAGTCGGCGTGATACGACTCGGCCGGCGCAATGTCCTGGTCCAGGAGCTACCCGCGATCGAGGGCCTGGCACGGGTGGACACGGTGTGTTTCGACAAGACCGGCACCCTCACCGAAGGGAAGCTCGCGGTCAAGGAGGTGATCACCCTCACGGATGTCGATCCGGTTCCACCCCTCGCAGCCATCGCCGCGTCCGATTCTCACCCGAACGTCACCATGGCCGCGATCGCCGAGGCGTTTCCCGAAGATCCCGGCTGGGGGATCCAGGTCTCGGTCCCATTCTCCTCGGCGCGCAAGTGGAGCGGGGTGACGTTCTTCGGCGGTGGGACCTGGGTGATCGGCGCCCCCGACGTTGTTGCCCCGGGCGACGAGACCGCCCGCAAGGTGGTGGAGGACGTCTCGGTGGACGGAAGCAGGGTCCTGCTTCTGGGCACCGACACAGCGCCTCTTCAGGACACCCTGCTGCCACCCAGAGTGGAGCCGGTTGCCATCATCGTCCTCTCCGACCAGGTGAGGCTCGACGCCGAGGAGACTCTCGGCTACTTCGCCAAGCAGGGTGTGAAGGTGAAGGTAATCTCAGGCGACCACCCTGACACTGTGGCCGCCATCGCCCGAAAGGTGGGCCTCGCCGCGGGCGGCACGGTCGACGCGCGAAACCTGCCAGAAGACCGACATGCACTTGCCGACTTGATGGAGTCGGCGACTGTGTTCGGCCGCGTGACACCGCAGCAGAAGAGCGCAATGGTCCGGGCGATGCAGGAGCGCGGCCACGTCGTGGCCATGACCGGTGACGGGGTCAATGACGTGCTCGCCCTCAAGGACTCCGACATCGGCATCGCAATAGGAAGCGGCGCACCGGCATCCAGGGCAGTCGCCCAGCTCGTTCTGATCGACGGGCGATTCGACACGCTCCCCCAGATCGTCGGCGAGGGGCGCAGGGTCACCTCGAACATCGAGAGAGTCGCCAACCTCTTCATAACCAGCACGGTCTACGCCTTGGGGCTCTCGCTCGCCATCGTCCTCTCCACGCTGCCGTTCCCATTCCTCCCCCGTCATCTGACCTTGGTGGGAAGCCTGACCGTTGGCATCCCCGCCTTCTTCCTCGCCCTGGCACCATCGCGTCGGCGGGCGCGGGCCGGGTTCGTCTCTCGTGTCCTCAAGTTCGCCATACCGGTGGGGCTGGTCGCGACGCTTGCGACGTTTGCCGGCTACTGGCTGGCCGACATCGAGGGCTCGACCATCGAGGAGTCGAGGACCACTGCAACGCTGATCCTCGCTGTGATCGGTCTCTTTGCTTTGGGAATAGTGAGCCGACCTCTCGTCCCATGGAAGAAGGGGCTCATCGGGACCATGGCCGGCTTGCTTGTGTTCTCCATGGCGCTTCCAGCACTTCACGACTTCTTCGCCCTCGATCTTCCCCGCGCTGTGGTGCTGCTTTCCGCGGTTGGGATCGTGGCCATCACGGGCCTGATCATGGTTTTCTCGCTTCGCTTTGTCGGATGGGCCAAGGTCGTCCCGGAGCTATTGGAAGTCCCGGCCACGGAGCCCGATCCATGGAGGGTCATCACCCAGCGCGTGGTGGAGCGCTCCGGCTGGCACCGCTCTTTCCCCACCACCACCGAACTCCATCAACCGGTGAAACCTCCACCCGACGAGACCGAGTAGAGCTTCTCGGCCTCCTTCTTGGCTTCCTTAGGTATGGCGTATCACATCTGATACGTGCGGCGTACAGAAGACGGTGTTCTGGCCACGCTGCGTCTCATATATGAGACGGAGAACCTAAGGATCGGA
>QQVI01000259.1:0-1418 GCA_003388545.1 Actinomycetota bacterium | reverse complement strand
CCCAGCGCGCGGTGGAGCGCTCCGGCTGGCACCGCTCTTTCCCCACCACCACCGAACTCCATCAACCGGTGAAACCTCCACCCGACGAGACCGAGTAGAGCTTCTCGGCCCTCCTTCTTGGCTTCCTTAGGTATGGCGTATCACATCTGATACGTGCGGCGTACAGAAGACGGTGTTCTGGCCACGCTGCGTCTCATATATGAGACGGAGAACCTAAGGATCGGACGAGATGGGTCTCCAAGGATTTCTCAAGCGACCTTAGGAACGCTGCTTCCGAATGCACCCGCATGGAAGGTGAGCCGAGAGCGACATCACTCTCACACAGTGACCCACCACCTCGCCCTTTGCAGGGTGCGAGAAAGGAATTCAGACATGACCCGAAACAGATCAACTCTGACGAACGGGCTTGGCCTAATAGTCGTGCTTGCGCTCGTTGCCATCGCCATACCAGTTGCCGCGCACCGAACCTCGGGACCAGTAATCGCCGACTTCGAGCGAAGGGGAGCCGTCGAGGTATCTCCGAGCGGACACAGCGTGGCGACGGACTGTGCTCTCGATGGAGAAACCGAATGGTCGGCCGCGACGGCGCGGCTGGTCATCAGTCAGGCCGATGGCGAAAGCCACGTGAGCATCAAGATGCGCGACGCCAGACCTACGACGTACTTCACCATCTGGCTGCGGCTCGCCGGAACCGACAGCAACGGTGAGAAATTCGGCACAAACCCTCTGACCGACGGAGGCGCGACTCCGCTCGCACCGACGAGAGATCTCCCGACAATGCTGGCTGCAACCGGTCCCGGCAACGGAACAGATGAGCTCGCCAACGGTTTCTGGACGGACGAAAACGGGAACGCCAACTACAACATATTGGTGGACTTCCCGATCGTGGCCGGTGCCTACCCGTTCGAACGGTTCCCCGGTTTCGATCCTTCCGATCCCCGGCTACCTGCGAGCAACCCTGCCATTTATCCGGTAGCGATTGCAGGCCCTCAGGGTCCCTACACACTGCGAATCGTGTCACATTGCACAGACGAGGTTGGCCACGGGCTGCAATCGGGCCCAAGGGAATGGTGGTTCGACTGGACGGTCGGCTCGTAGCCCGTCGAGGGGTTCACCGACTACCAAATCGCTTTCCTTAGGTATCACGTATCACATCTGATACGTGCGGCGTACAGAAGACGTCCTTCTCCCCGCGCTGCGTCTCATATATGAGACGCAGAACCTAAGGAAAGCGGTACGGCGGCTTCAGAAGCCGAGGAAGTCGATCTCGTCGAGCCCGCTCAGGTTGGAGGTCATGATGCCTTTGGCTGAGATCGTGTAGACACGCTCGTCGATAACGATGCTTCGGGTGATCTGAGCCCTCCAGTCCCACTCGTTCACCGAGCCAGGATGGGCGAGCTTGCGCACCTCGGTAAGCG
>QQVI01000255.1 GCA_003388545.1 Actinomycetota bacterium | reverse complement strand
ACGGTTCAGGGCGATCTCGGTCAGTTGCTTGTCGTGCTCCAGCACCTTGTCCATGCCGATCGAGTCGAGATAGTCGGCTGCTGCATGCAACCCGACCGCCTCGATGATCGGCGGTGTCCCGGCCTCAAAGCGAGTCGGGATCTGGGCCCAGGTCGCATCATGAAGGGTCACGTCGGCGATCATCTCGCCCCCGCCCTCCATCGGCTCCATCTCCTCGAGTGCTTCCATCTTTCCCCACAGCACGCCGATGCCTGTGGGCCCGAGCATCTTGTGCCCGGAGAAGGCAACGAAGTCCGCGCCCATCGATTCGACGTCGACGGGGGAGTGAGGAACCAGTTGGGCGGCGTCGACGACAACCCGGGCACCGACCGAGTGGGCCAATTCGGCGAACCGGCTCACATCCGGGATCGTCCCCAGCACGTTGGACATGCCGGTGAGGGTGACGACCTTCACATCAGGCCCGATCATCTTCTCGAAGGCATCGAAGTCGAGCCGGAAATCGTCGGTGATGGGGATGTGCTCCAGTTTCGCCCCTGTGCGCCGGGCCGCCATCTGCCAGGGAACCAGGTTGGAGTGATGCTCCATCTCTGTGGCGATGATCCGGTCGCCTTCGTTCAGGTGCTCGTCCCCCCAACCCCGAGCGATCATGTTCAGCGCCGTGGTGGTGCCACGCGTGAAGATGACCTGATCGGCGCTGGGCGATCCGATGAACCGGGCTATCCGGGCCCTGGCTCCTTCATAGGCGTCGGTTGCCGCTGCGGAGAGCTTGTACGCGCCGCGGTGGACGTTGGCGTAGGAGGTCTTGGCGAAGCGATCCATCGCGTCGAGCACCGGAATCGGCTTCTGCGACGAGGCACCCGAATCCAGGAAGTGCACCCCGTTTTGCAGGACGGGGAAATCTGGTTTCAGATGCGATAGATCGATCACGTCTGTGTCAACGCCGTGCGGAACGAATCGTATCCCTCTTCTTCGAGTTTCTTTGCAAGGTCGGGCCCGCCGCTCTCCAGGATCTTCCCATCCATGAAGATGTGGACCACGTCGGGTGTGATGTAGTCGAGGAGCCGCTGGTAGTGAGTGATGATGAGGAAGCCACGGTCGGGTCCCGTCAGCTTGTTCACGCCATCGGCAACGGTGCGAAGGGCGTCGATGTCGAGCCCTGAGTCGGTCTCGTCCATGATGGCCAGCTCCGGTTGGAGCACCGCCATTTGCAGCACTTCGTTCCTCTTCCGCTCCCCACCCGAGAAGCCCTCGTTCAGGTAACGGTCGGCAAAGGACGACTCCATACCGAGCTCTTTCATGGCGTCGGTGACCTTGAGCCTCAGCTCCATGACGGTGAGGTCTGTGCCCGTGCGATTTGAAAGGGCCTGGCGAAGGAATTGGATTACCGATACGCCGGGGATCTCTTCGGGGTGCTGGAAAGCGAGGAACATCCCCTTTTCGCCTCGACGAGTCGGGGTTGCCTCCGTGATGTCCTCGCCCTTGTAGAGGATCGTCCCCTCGGTGATCTCATAGAGGGGGTGGCCCATCAGTGCTGCGGCGAGTGTTGATTTGCCGGACCCGTTCGGTCCCATCAGCGCGTGTATCTCGCCATGGTTCACCGTGAGGTCGACGCCTTTGAGGATCTCGGCGTCGCCTGCGACTACATGAAGGTTCTTGATCTGGAGAAGGGGTGCGGAATCGCTCACGCTCTCATGGTATTTGCACTACTGCCGTAGGGAAAATCCCTACAGGTGGTTGGCGGCATACCCGTGGCGCGCCGATCAATCGGCTGCTATTTCCACCCATGTTGGCTCGACGGCGCGATCGAAATCCTGCAATGAGATCGGGTAGATGGCATCCGGTGTCCCTGCCGCGGACCATATCGGGTCATTACGTCGCAATCCTTCGTCGGCAAAGATCCGGATCGGCCTGGCAAGCCCAAAAACTGCAGTGCCTCCCGGGGCGAAACCGGTTGCGTCACGCACCTCGTCGAGAGTGGCACGTCTCGACCTGTTACCCCCGGCGACAGCGGCGAGCTTGTCGGTGTCGAGACGGTGGTCTCCCGACAACACCGCGATGACCGGCTCTGCCCCGTTGGAGCCCTCCACGACGAATACGAGCGACTTGGCGATCGCCGACAGTGGACATCCTGCGGCGGCCGCCGCATCGGCCGAGGTCTTTGTGCCCTCAGGGAACCTCTGGATGGCGATGTCGACGCCGACCGCGGCTGCGGCGTCGGCAACTCTTCGATTGGTGGGATGCAGTTCCGTCATCCGAGAAGCACTTCGAAGGTGCGTTTCATCCCATCGAGGTCATCGAGGTCGATCCACTGGACGTAGTATCTCTCGACCCCGGCGTCCTCGAGGGCAGCCATCTGCTCTCGCGCCTTCTCCCGTGACCCTGTGACGATGCCCGCCTGCTGCCATCGCTTCTCGAGCTCGTCCGGATCCGCTCCACGCGTCTTGGCGGCTTCCGCCAGCCGATCCCGATACTCGGCCTCGTCACCGCCGATGAGCACTGGGCCCATCATCGTGACCTCGACCTCGCGGTCGCCTGCCGCCTCGCGCATCACGTCGACCCTCTCTCGAGCATTATCGGGCCCGCAAACCATCAGGTTGTATTCGTCGGCTACTTCGCCTGCGAGCGTTGGCGTACGGCTCGGCCCAGAGCCGCCGATGACCAGCCGCAACCCGGTGGGCTTGGGCTCGACAGCCGCGTCGAGGCTGTAGAACTTGCCGTCATACTTCGAATGGCCAGGGGCGAATCCAGCCTGGAGGTAACCAAGAGCGTCTTCGAAGCGGTCCCACCGTTCCGAGGCATCAGGGAAGGGAAGCCCGAACGACTCGTGCTCGTGTTCCATCCACCCGGTCCCGACACCGAGGTCGAGTCTTCCACCAGACATCTGATCGATTGTCGCGGCGTTCTTCAGGATGACCGCCGGATGGCGGAACGTTATGGGGCTGACCAGGACGCAAAGACGGATGTCCGATGTGTCACGCGCAAGCCCGGAGAGAACGGAGAAGGCGTCGGTTGCCTCAGGGACAGGATCGCGGTTCGACAGGTAGTGGTCGCAACGAGCGAATGAATACAAACCGGCTTCCTCGGCCCAATTCGCCGCTTCGAGTTGCTGGTCGTAGGTGCCGCCCATGTGCGGTTCGGTCATCAGTGAGTATCTCAAAATGGTCTCCTCGAGTCTGGGCTCAACCTAACCCCGTTGTCGTCATCCCCGGTAAGCCTCGAAGATCATCTCGTACTCATCGACCTCGGCCGCAAATGCCTGCGCGTAGAACCGCTGGCAACCGGCTTCTTCGAGCGCTGCCAGCATCTCCGCAGGCCTGGATCCGCTGCCATGGGGATAGCCTCTCTCCTCGTAGGTCTCCTCGATGTGTTCGGTTGTTTGCCCGGTCAGGTCTGCGAGCTTCTCCAGCAACGCCCGATAGTCAGACTCCTTCTTGGCTGCGATCGCCGGACTGGCTGCCGAGAAGAGAATCGAATCGGGATCCCGTCCTGCTGCCCGAGCATGTTTCCGAGCCGTCGCGGCCTTCTCCCGGTAGGAGTCAGGTGGGCACGAGTAGATGTTGTATTCGTCGGCGAACTTCCCGGCGATCCGCGGTGTCTTGACCTTCCCGCCTCCGCCGATGAGAAGCCGAAGGTTTTCGGGATGAGGATGGGGGTCGAACTCGGCGAGCCGGTAGTGCTCGCCTTCGAACCCCTGTGCTCCAGGGTCGATTGCGTTCCTCAGGTACTCCATTGCCTCTTCCAGCATGTCGAAGCGCTCCCCGGTATCGGGGTATGGGAGCCCGTACATCGTGAACTCCTCTTCCAACCAGCCCGCACCGACGCCGAGCGTGAACCGCCCGCCGGACATCTCGTCGATCGTGACACCCATCTTGTACAGCACAGCCGGGTGCCTAAAGAGAACGGGCGCGACCATGCACACCAATTCGATCGTGTCCGTTTCCCTGGCGAGCCCGGCGAGATGCACCAGGTGGTCGTAGCCGGGTCGCTCGGGCTCCGAACCCCGTGCGAGGTAGTGATCGGGAAGAGCGAAGGCGGAGAGCCCGTTGTCCTCAGCCCATCGAGCCGATCTGAGGACGAAGTCGTAGTCCTTTCGCGCCTGCATCGCCAACTGCATCCGGGCACCTTATTACGGCGTGCGGGTCAGGTCGTCGCGACGGTTTTGAGAAGGTGGGCGAAGTGTCCTACGTCGAAAGTCTCGTCGATCGTGCGATGAAGCGTCACGCCATTGAGAGCTGAGACGAGCGCCTCGGCGCGATTGTGTGCCTCTTCCTCGTCGAGCTCGGGGCGTTCGCGGAGCAGTGCTTCGGCGAATCGCTTCACACGCCCCTCATGGTGTCGGAGGATCCGGCCCCGTAGCTCGGGACTGGAGCGGCTCGACGCGACGGCGATGCGGATGTATACCCGCGCCAGGTCACCCTGTTCCTCGACAAAGCGAACGTAGGCGTTCACCAGGTCCTCGAGTGTGTCTTTGCCCTCATGCTGGGGATCGGGGTCCACCGCGTCGATGGCGGCACGCACAGCGGTCAGAATGGCTTGCTCCTTCGAGTCGAAGAGGTTGTAGAAGCTGCCGGGGAGCACGCCGGCGTCCTCGCATATGGTCTTGATCGTGGTCCCCTCGAGCCCCAAGCGGGCGATCTGGGTCCGGGTCGACTCCAGGATGCGATCCCGGGTTTCTAGTCCTGCTTTGTAACGCACGACGTGAGGTTAACTCCACTTCCTTTGAGCGCCTACTCAAATTAGAGTGAGTACTCAAATAAGATAAGAAGCGGAGCAAGGCACGAGGAATGCGATGAGTCACTACAAGGCGAACCTGCGAGACATGGAGTTCAATCTCTTCGAGGTCCATCGGATCCAGGACTACATCGGTGGCGATCAGTGGGCGGACCTCGACCAGGACACCGTCAAGGACACTCTCAAGGAAGTCGAGCGCCTCGCCAGGGAAGACTTCGCCGCCTCCTACGTCGACCAGGATCGGGTGCCTCTGGAGCTGATTGACGGAGAGGTGGAGATCCCTGAGTCGGTGAAGTCGAGCGTCCGCGCCTTCAAGGAAGGCGGATGGGCCCGCTTCTCGCTCCCCGAGGAGATGGGCGGCTTCCCAGTTCCCAATACGATGTTCTGGGCCGCCCAGGAGATGCTTCTCGCTGCCAACACGACCGTGCACTTCTATGCAGGCGGGTCGCTCTTTGCCCGAGGCCTGTTCGAAGAAGGCACCGACGAGCAGAAGTAATTCGCCCAGCTGTGGGTCGACAAG
>QQVI01000242.1 GCA_003388545.1 Actinomycetota bacterium | reverse complement strand
AGGGTCACCACATCACCTTGATCGTCGAGCACGACCAGACGGCCGCCCAGGGCGCCGCCGGACGCCGCAGTGATCGTCGTGCCCGGCGATGCACCGAAAGTGCAAGCTGTTACCACCAAAGAGACAACGGCCAGCAAGACGATGGGCCGACGGATCATTGTCACGAGGCTATCTCAGTCGATCCCACCGAGACGCACGTCGGGGGCACCCATCCGAGCTGCGTCAGCGGTTCGATCGTCAGGCCGCGTCTGTGAGTCGCGCTCGGCCTCGACACGCGCCACGTAATGCTCTACTTCCCGAGCGATGTCCTCATCGCTCCAACCGAGGACGGGTGCGACCTTCTCGGCTACTGGACGCGCCACTTCCGTCCCTCTGTCTGGCGTCTCGATGGAGATGCGGGTACGCCGGGTGAGAATGTCGTCGAGGTGGAGCGCGCCCTCGTCTGTCACGGCAAACACGATCTCCGCCCAGGTGAACCGAGAGGTTCCGACACGGCGAGAGAGATCAGCATCGTTGTGGATGAGCCGTTCGAGCTCGGCTTCACGTTCAGAGCCAGCGAGGGGGATCTCGGCGGTTCTCGAGGTCGGTATGTCACTCCCCAGGCGCCGTACCGCAGCATCCACGGCATCCCTGGCCATGATCCGGTAGGTCGTGTACTTCCCGCCGGCCACACTGATCAGGCCCGAGCTCGACTCGAGCACAGCATGCTCACGGCTGAGGCGCGAGGTCTCATCCGACTCACCGGTGAGAAGCGGGCGCAGCCCTGCGTAGACACCGACCACGTCTTCGAGTCGCAGCTCTTCCCTCAATACCGTGCTGGCCCAGTCGAGGAGATATTGAATGTCTGAGCGGCTCGCAGCGGGGTGGGCGCGACGCAGCTCCCACGGGGTGTCGGTGGTGCCGATGATCCAGAGCTCGCCCCAGGGGATCACGAACAAGACGCTCTTGTCGGTCCGGAGGATGAGCCCGGTCTCAGACCTCAGGGCCGACCGAGGGACAACGAGATGAATGCCCTTCGACGCCACAACGTCGATGCCCTCGTCGCCCGCCAGGCTCTGGATGTCGTCGGTCCAGACCCCGGTGGCCGAGATCACGGAACTCCCCCTGATCTCGATGTCTTCTCCGGCTTCGAGATCTCGGGCGCGCACGCCGGCGACCCGCCCTTCTTCCATGAGCATGCCAACAACACGAGTGCTCGTGGCAAGTGCGGCTCCGGAGGAGGCCGCAGTCCTGGCGAGTGCAACAGTATGCCGGGCATCATCGACCAGACCGTCCCAGTACTGGATGGCACCCACGATCGAATCAGGATCGAGCCCGGGGGCGAGCTCGAGGGCTGACGACTTGGTGAGATGACGATGCCTTGGCAGCGGGTTCCTGGCTATCGACCCCAGGAAGTCGTAGAGGAGAACACCGGCTCCGACGTAGATTCGCTCCCAAAATCGGTGTTTGAGCGGGTAGAGGAATGAGACAGGCTCGACCAGATGTGGGCACAACACGTTGAACATCAGGTTGCGTTCGGCGAGAGCCTCCCGGACAAGACCGAAGTTGAGTTGCTCCAGGTAGCGAAGACCACCATGGAACAGCTTCGACGAGCGGCTCGATGTGCCGGAGGCAAAGTCTCGTTGCTCAACGAGCGCCACGGACAATCCCCGGCTGGCTGCGTCCAGAGCTGCGCCACAACCGGTGACACCTCCCCCGACCACCACGACGTCGAAGGTGTCTTTCTTCATCCGCTCGAGGTCCTGCCGGCGCTGTGTCGGGTTCAGACTCGACGATCTCGTCATGGGGACGAGTCTGGCAGCGCGCTCCGGCAAGTCATTGGTCGCACATTGCGAACCAACGCACAGTCCCCTCAGTAAGCGAGTAGGAGGCGGACGACTCGAAGTCAGACTCCTCGAAGGTGAACGTGACGGGAACCTCGTACGTGGTCAGCGGGAACTCACCGAACTCGGAGTCGAAAGGCCCTCCGACCGGTCCCGCCTGCTGATAGTCCTCGAGTCGCAGGATCTCCTCTTCTATGTGTTGTCGGCACTCGCCTTCGTCGTAGGTCGCCTTCACCGCAGGGTGGAGACGATCGAATAGAAAGTCGACGTCGCCGTCGTCGATGGCCGATGCGAAGTCCAACACGAAGTCCTCCACGGCAGCCGGCTCGTCGAAGACTCCGAAAGATGTGGTTGTCGAATCATTCCCCTCCGTGGTCGTCGACACCGAAGACGTGGACGTTGAAGAAGTCGAGCTGGAAGTCGACGATGCGGGCCCCGAAGTCGTAGACGTATCTTCCTGCTGTGTGGTCGTGGTGTCCGCTGCACTCGGGATAGTCGTGACAGGAGCAGGCTCATCCGTTACGAGGACCACAACGACGATGATTGCCGCCACTGCGAGGAGTGAGATCCCGAACGAGACCAGAGCCCTCGTCGAGATGTTCTCCATC
Source organism: Actinomycetota bacterium (assembly GCA_003388545.1). GTDB lineage: Bacteria > Actinomycetota > Acidimicrobiia > Spongiisociales > ZC4RG35 > MA-ANB-1. Next base: position 2,832 of record QQVI01000242.1, on the reverse strand, counting down.
GATCGGCCTTCCCTCGGTTACGCCCGGTTCGAGGGAATTAGACCACAGGCTCGTCCTATCGGCGTGGACGACGCTCCCGGGGCCGATCGCTACTTGCTGGCTTTGTACTCGGCCTTTGCGGCGTCTCTCGCCGACTTGGCCTCATTCACCGAGCTCTTGTATTCCTGGTTGGCGGCCGACTTCGCAGCCTTGTAATCAGCCTTGGCCTGCTGGTTGGCGGCCTTGCGCTCATTCTTCGGGAGATTCTTGTTGTCGGCTTTAGCTGCCTGATACTCGGCCTTGGCATCTGCGAGGTCATCGGAACGCTTGGCCTTGGCCTCGGCGATGGCATCTCGATAGTCCTGTTTGGCCTTCTCCCACTTCTCCTCCGGAGTCAACCCTGCGTCCTCATCGAGGCCGACATCCTCAAATCCGTCGCCCACCGCTTCGAAAGACTCGGAAGTGCCAGTGCCCATACTCTGAAGACCCGCCAACGATGCCAGTGCCACAACCAGCACAATCAGCGCATATTCGACCAGCCCAGCTCCACGGTCGCTGTTCGAAAGTCGCTGTCTCATACTGATATTCATCGGAAGGTCCCCCGCGATGGCTCCATGGGCCAGATGACCCGGGCCGATCGAACTATGAGCACCCGACATTTCGGGCCCTGAGGCCTATCCCCTAGGGTGGCCGCCCGATCACCAGGAAAGGACATGCGTATGGGACTCGGTGACATGGTCGACAAGGCGAAGGATCTCGCCTCGGAGAATGCAGACTCCGTCAAGGAGGGCATTGAGAAGGCAGCCGACTTCGTCGACGACAAGACCGGAGGCGAGTACTCCGAGCAGATCGACACCGGTGCCGACAAGGCCAAGGAGGCCGTCGACAAACTCGACGACTGAGGTCAAGCCTCACCGGTGGCGCATCGGGCGCATACACCGGTGACAACCAGATCGATCTCCTCCGCGGCGAAGCCGTGCCCGACTGCCAGATGCTCTCTTATCTGCCCCACGAGGTCTCCTTCGTGGTGGTCGACTGTGCCGCAAATACGACACACCAGGTGAAAGTGATCGTCCGGGTGGGCTAGCTCCCACCTCGAGCCCTCGTCGACTCCGAGACTCGACTCTCTGACCAGGTCGAGATCAGCGAAGAGGGCCAGGCTTCTGTACACCGACGAAGTATTGATTGAAGGGTCGGCCTTGTGCACCTCACTGACGATCTCCTCGACGGTCAGGTGATCACCCGAGCGGTTCAGCACTTCCCAGACCCGAAGACGAGGTTCCGTCAGTCTGTTGCCGCGATCGCGCAGGAGCTCGGCAAGCCCCTTTTCCTTGCTCATCGATGCCCCATGCTAGTTGTTGCGAATCGTTCGCAATAAGAATATGATTCCGTTGTGCACGCCCCCGACGGTTTCCTCAGCGCAGGCACTGCCGTAGCCACCGGTGCGATCAGCGCCGGAACACTCAGTCTCGCCCTCCGACAAGCGAGGAGACTGATGACCGAGAAGGTGGTCCCACTCGCCGGTATCGCTGCCGCCTTTGTCTTTGCGGCGCAGATGTTCAACTTCCCGGTCGCTGCAGGGACTACCGGGCACTTGCTGGGTGGAGCCCTGGCCGCGATTCTTCTCGGGCCGCACGTCGGCGCCGTGGTCGTCGCAGTGGTCGTCGGAGTACAGGCGCTGGCCTTCGCCGATGGCGGGCTGACGGCACTCGGATACAACGTATTGAACATGGCCATCGTCCCCGCCTATGGGGGCTATGCAGCTTTCAGCTGGCTCAGAAAGTTGCTGCCCGCAAGCCGCGGTGGCGTTGTGGCTGCAACGGCACTGGCCAGCGGGGCCTCCGTCGTGATGTCCGCCGCCGCTTTTTCGATCGAGTGGCTCTTCGGCGCCACCGCACCCGTGCCTTTCGACACCGTCTTCGCATCGATGGTGGGGATTCATGCATTGATTGGTGTGGGAGAAGGGGTGATCAGCGGAATCGCCGTCGGCGTAGTCCTCGCATCGCGCCCCGACCTGGTGTTTGGCGCCAGGGATCTTTCAATACGCAGCCTGAGCGATTCCAAGGTCCCGATGAGGGCATTCCTGCTCGGAGGGCTCGCCGTGGCACTCGTGTTGGCCACGGTTGTCAGCCAATTCGCCGCAGGTGATCCAGATGGGCTCGAAGCCGTAGCCGAGCAAACCGGCTTCGTATCCGCGGCGGAAGACCATGCACTCGACAGCTCCGTATTCGCCGACTACGCCACGTCAGGAGTCGGAAACCAGAGCCTGTCATTGGCCATAGCAGGGGCTGCCGGAACGGCCATCACACTGGCGGTCGCCTATGGCCTGTTTCGCGCATGGCGACCTCCAAAGAGCGTGCCGGGCGAGTAATGGGAGCCGGCCACGGCCACGCGCTCTATGTCCACGAGCACTCCCTGGTACACCATCTGGCGCCCGAGGCGAAGGTCCTTGCCGCATTCCTGTTCGTGCTCTCGGTGGCCATCACACCTAGAGAGGCCGTTTGGGGTTTTGCCGCATATGCCCTGATCGTCGCCACAGTCGTGGGCGCGTCCAGAGTCCCACCCCGCTTCGTTCTGGCCAGGTTGCTCGCCATTTTGCCTTTCGTGGTATTTGCGCTGTTCCTGCCATTCATAGGGGAGGGCAAAGACGTCGAAGTCCTGGGGGTCATGGTCTCCGGCGACGGGCTGTGGGCGATGTGGAACATCCTGGCCAAGGCGACACTCGGTGCAACGGCGAGCATCCTTCTCGCCGCGACAACCGAGACGCCGGACATCCTCAAGGCGCTCAACCGGCTCAGGGTGCCGGCGGTGATCACCGGCATCGCCAGCTTCATGATCCGCTACCTCGAGGTG
>QQVI01000114.1 GCA_003388545.1 Actinomycetota bacterium | reverse complement strand
CCCGACGCGGCGACGGAGCGAATGTGGGAGGCGATCTTTCGGTCATGCCGGATCGACCGCGATGATCCGGTGGGGGCATGGAGAGACCATCTCTCGGAGCTCAATCGGAGGAAGAAGCACTTGTCCGAGCGTGCCTTCTCCTTGCTCCGCTACGAGGGACCGGGGACCGATCTCGTCCTGGGCCTTCCCGACGGCGCAAAGTGGGAAGGGGGCGGAGTGAGCACGCCGGAAGGCCGGCCTTTCGTGCCGAACCTGCCGACAGAAGAGGTCTTCACGTCACCTCATCGAGAGAAGGGCGATGGCCACATCGCCGCAACGAAGCCCCTCAGCTACTTCGGGGACCTCATCGAGGGTTTCACTTTCGAGGTCTCCGACGGAAGAGTCGTGAGCTCTTCGGCGAACAAGAACGCGGAACTCCTCGAGCAGATTCTCGCCACCGATGACGGGGCGGTCCGATTTGGGGAGGCTGCGATGGTCCCTCAGTCCGGAGCCGTCGCTGCCGAGAAGCTGGTGTGGAACAACGCCCTCTACGACGAGAACGATGCGTGCCACATCGCCCTGGGTCAGTCGTACTCATCCTGTCTCGAGGGTGCTTCGTCCATGACCAAGGAGGAGCAGTCTGAGGCCGGGCTGAATCAGAGCACCGTCCACGTCGACTTTGTCGTCGGTTCGCCCGAGCTCAGTGTCTTTGGAGTCCTGGACGATGGTCAGGAGGAGCCGATCATCTCAAAGGGGGAGTGGGCCTTCGAGGTCTGAAGGTCGACCTTCACTCTTCGATTTCGAAGCCGTTGTCTGCAAGAGCCTTCTTCAACGCAGCCGCCTCCGCGGCGGCCACCGAGAGAGTCAGAACACCCCCGCCGCCGTACTCGGCGTGTCGAATCTGCAGGTCGCGCAAGTCGACCTCGCTCTGCTCCAGGGCTCGTCCGACCAGCCCGATCTCGCCTGGGCGGTCGTAGAGAATCACCCTGACGGCAGCGACAGACGGCCCGAAGCCGGCGCGTGCCTCTCTGGTCTGCTCGAGCCGGTCGTTGATAGACGCCCGATCGCCTGCGGCGATGTCCAACTTCCACCTCTCCAGCAAACCCTGCAGCTGGTTGATGGTGACGGCCATCGCCTTCTGGTTGGCCATGAACACGTCAGTCCACCAGCCCGCCTCTGATCCGGCCACGCGTGTCAGGTCGCGAAAACTCCCGGCACTCAAGTGCAAGGCTTCGGGGTTCTGTTCGGCCATCTCGATCAAGACCGATGCCAGCAAACGGGGCAGATGAGAGACCAGAGCGACTCGTTCATCGTGCTCGGCCGAGCTCATGACGACGGGGCTCGCCCCGAGGTTTGAGACCATGCCCTTGACCAGATCGATATCTTCTTTGCCGGCGGTGTCGTCACATAGAACCCATGTGGCTCCGTGGAATAGATGGGCCGAGGCGTGGTCGGCCCCCGACGATGCGCTACCCGCCATGGGATGTCCGGGGACGAAGCGACGCAGGCCGGCCCCGGCCTCGACCACGGGTCGTTTCACGCTGGCTATGTCAGTGACGACGGCATCCGTGTCCAGATCGCCGAGTGAGTCGATTGTCGCTGATGGAGGCCCCGCCAGGACGAGAACATCTGCATTGTCGAGGTCAGCGGTCGGAGACTCGAGGGCGCGGGAGATGGCGCCACGCTTCAGCGACATCGCCACAGCGGCCGGATCTGGATCCCATCCAAAGACCTCCCAACCGGCATCGACGAGGCCGAGACCGATGGATGCGCCCATCAGACCCGTGCCATGGATCACGACCTTCTTGCTCATCTCTCCACCATCACGCAGCGGGTGAGAGTAGGGGGAGAGTGTCGGGCCGACGAACCTGTGGGGTTGACGGATGGCCAAATTGCAGTGACAATCACGGCGATGGACAAGACGTTGCGCTCCGCGGCCTCCCGGCCCGTTTCCTTCGCAGCGTTTTTCCGCGGCTATTTCGGCGTCTGACGCCGACTACACCCCCTCACCCCCGCCGCACCTATTCCCTTTCCAACCTTCCCCCCTCGACCATGCCCGGAGAACCCACCATGGATGAAGTAAACGAAACAACAGAGTTGGCAGATCAACAGATCGAAAGCCTTCGTGACAACGTAGACAAGATCGACGACTCGATTCTGCAGCTACTCGCCGAGCGCCGGAGGCTGTCTTCTGAGATCGCGGGCGAGAAGCAACGCACCCACAGGCCGTTTCGCGATGAGAGCAGGGAGAACTCCCTCCTCACCAAGCGAATCGAGGCGGCGCGACAGCACGACCTCGATCCCGGCTTCGTCGTGCGGATTTGGGAGCAGATCATCAGTGACTCCGTGAGCTTGCAGCACGAGAGGCTGCAGGGATTGATCAATGGCGGTGCTTCCACGGCGATCGTTGCCCTCCAGGGGATAGAAGGCTCCTACAGCCAGCTCGCAGCCGAGCAGTTCTTCCGGGACAAGCCGGTCGACATCTCCCTTCTCGCATGCACCAAGTTCTCGGACACTGTCGATGCGGTCGAGCACGGCCGTGCCGACGTGGCGATCCTGCCGGTGGAGAACACCACCTCGGGTGGCATCGCGGAGGTCTATGACCTTCTCCTGCACAGCCGTCTGGCGGTCATCGGTGAGGTCAAGTACCGCGTCCGGCATTGCCTTCTCGGCACCGCCGACTCCTCGCTGGACACAATCAAGAGCGTCTACGGCCATCCTCAGGCCGTGACGCAATGCTCCGAGTTCTTGGGCGACCTTCAAGACGTCGAGGTCATCTTCTTCGGCGACACGGCTATGTCCGGACGGAGAATCAAGGCAATGGGGGACCCCGCCGTGGCCGCCATAGCCAGCGAAGAGGCGGCGCGACGTTTCGGCCTTCAGGTGCTGAAACGGGACATCGGCAACCGCAAGGAGAACTTCACGCGGTTCCTGGTGGTCGCTCGGGACCCGATCAGCGTCGATGAGCGAATCCCTTCCAAGACCTCGCTCGTGCTCGCCGTCGGCAACGCGCCCGGCGCGCTGATGGAGGTGCTCGCCGAATTCAGCACCGAAGGCATCCCGTTGGTGAAACTGGAGTCCCGCCCCACGGTCGACAATCCGTGGGAGGAGATGTTCTACCTCGACTTCGACGGGAACGTCGCCGACGAGCGGGTGCAGCGCGCCCTCGACGGGGTGAAGCGGAAGGCAAAATTCGTTCGAGTTCTCGGGTGCTACCCATCCCAGGACCTACGGCCGCAGCGTCGAAACCTCGACGTCGCACCGGACGCTTCGCGTATCCAGGTCAAGTCTCGCTCGAAGGAGCCAGAAGCTGCGCTCAAGCCGTCGGGCTATAAGATCGCCAGCAGGGTGCACAAGGGCGACAACACGGTCATCGAGGTTGGCGACGTCAAGCTCGGTGGCGACGACCTCGTCGTCATCGCCGGCCCGTGTGCCGTCGAGTCGTTCGAGCAGGTCATGACGGCCGCCGCGGCCGTGAAGGCAGCAGGCGCCACGATTCTGAGAGGCGGATGCTTCAAGCCCCGGACTTCTCCCTACAGCTTCCAGGGCCTCGGGTACGAGGGTCTGGAGATGCTGGTCGAGGCGGGTCGAGCCCACGGCATGCCGATCGTGACCGAAGTGCCCGCGCCGGAGGAAGTCGAGAAGATGTCCCAGACGGCAGACATCCTCCAGATCGGGGCGCGCAACATGCAGAACTTCACCCTCCTATCCGAGGTGGGGCGATCGGCACGGCCGGTGATGCTGAAGAGAGGCATGAGCGCGTCGTTGGATGAGCTGCTTCAGGCCGCCGAGTACATCCTGGATGCGGGTAACCAGCAGGTGTTCCTGTGTGAGCGTGGCATTCGCACATTCGAGACCTCGACTCGAAATACCCTCGACGTGGCCGCTGTCCCGGTGCTCCAGAGCCGCACGCACCTCCCGGTGATCGTTGACCCCTCCCATGCCGCCGGAGACCGCAAGCTGGTGACGCCGTTGGCCCTCGCGGGTCAGGCGGCGGGTGCTCACGGGATCATGGTTGAAGTCCACCCCAATCCTGCTGAGGCGTTGAGCGATGGTCCCCAGGCGCTCGACCTGGACGACTTCGCCAACCTCATGGAGCTCATGGTCGGCTCCAGGTGAACCGGCCGTAGCGGGAGTGCAGAAGGTGGCTTTCCTCCCGCCACCCTCTTCACTCCCGCCGTCGGATCAGGGAGCGACGTCCGTGAAGACCTGGATCGTCCCGGAGTAGTTCGACACCCACACCTCTCTGTTGGCGGCGTCGTAAGTGATACCGATCGGGTTGGCATTTGTCGGGAGCTCCGCCAGCTCGACCATGTCCTCGGTTCGCACCTTGCTCATGGTGTTGGAGTTGTAGTTGACGACGTAGAGGGCCGTTCCGTCGTCGCTGATGTCCATGCTGCGAGGCGCCGCTCCGGTGGCAACCTTCGCCAATACCTCACCGGTGCCGAGATCGAGTTTGGCGAGTCGGCCCTCGCCATTCAACGAGACGTACAGCGTCGCACCGTCCGGGCTGAGAACCAGGTGGCGCGGATTGCTGCCCACGCCTTCTATGTAGGTGGTCTCGAAAGTCGTGAGGTCGATAACAGCGATGTCTCGAGATCCCATGACGGCAACGTAAGCGGTGCTCGAGTCGGGGCTGATCGCAATGCCCCGTGGGTGACGGCCCACCGGGACCCTCGTCACCTCCCGATTGTCGGTGGTGTCGACGATGGAAACGTCGAAGCCACACCAGTTGGACACCAACAGGAGACGATCGTTGGGCGAGACGGCCAAGAACTTCGGCACCGGCCCCACTCTGATCAAGGCGTCGACCTCGAGGATCCTGGTGTCGATCCGGTAGACGAAGCTGTCGGGCCAGTTTCCCGCGTTGCAGCCGTCGCCGGCGGCCTCGCTCAATCCTCCGCCGTACATGCGGTAGTTGGAGACATAGGCGTACGACCCATCGCTGGTGAAGGCAGCCTCCACGGGTGAGCCGAGATACTCACCGGGGAAGTCGGTGTGGCCGAAGTCAGAAGGCACGATTCTGTCGTCGATGGTCTTCACCAGCTGGTAGTCACGGTCATAGACGGTGATCGTGTGCCGGTACATCATGTTCTGGGCGAAGTAGAGCCCTGAGTCGTTGGCGACGACCGACTTTGGCGAGATGTCACCGCTGATCGTTTCCGTGGCGACGATCTGACGCTCCGCAGCCGTGAGGCCATCGTCGGGAACCAGTGTCGTCGTCGTAGTCGGCGGCACAGTGGTCGTCGGCACAGTGGTCGTGGTGGTCGTACTCGTGGATGGGGCGGTCGAAGTCGTGGTCTCAGGCGCA